>JANYFV010000326.1 GCA_025359635.1 Undibacterium sp.
ACGCCAGGTTTGCTGTGATCCCTACCTTTTAAAGGGCACGAAGACACCAGAAACAATGGAGCGTGCCAAACTGGAATTATTGTCTGATATGCTGCCGGCCCTGGTGGCTGAAGGACGCCGCATTCTGGTGTTTTCGCAGTTCACTGAAATGCTAAACTTGATTGCAGAACAGCTGAATATTTTAGACTTATCATTCTTGTCGCTGACAGGAAAAACCCCAGCATCACAACGTGGTGCCGTGGTGGCACAATTTCAAAATAAGACTGCGCCGATTTTTCTTATTAGCTTGAAAGCCGGTGGCGTGGGATTAAACCTGACCGCTGCCGATACCGTGATACACATGGACCCATGGTGGAACCCGGCGGTAGAGGAACAGGCGACTTCACGCGCGCATCGCATCGGTCAGGAGCAAGCGGTATTTGTGTATGAGCTGGTGGTAGAAGGCAGCATAGAGGAACGCATACTAGAGCTACAGGCACGTAAGGCGGCACTGGCAGAAGGTGTGTTGGGCAGCGATGCTGCGCTGGCCCCGAAATTCAATGCAGCCGATTTGCAAGCGCTGCTAGCGCCTTTGAGTGTGTAGATATTTTTGTGCACCTAGGGAAGCGCGGATTTGCAACGAAGGTATGCGCCGGAGGATAGAATTTCTTCGATTATTTTTTACGGAACACCAGATCCCACACCCCATGCCCTAATTTCAAACCACGGTTTTCAAACTTGGTCACCGGACGATAATCTGGCCGTGGTGCGTAGCCTTCGGCAGTATTTTCCAAACTCGCTTCCGCATTCAACACTTCCAGCATTTGCACCGCATAGTCTTCCCAATCCGTTGCGCAATGCAGATAGCCGCCGGGAGCAAGGCGCGATGTCAGCAAAGCGACTAATGGGCCTTGAATCAAACGGCGTTTATTGTGACGTGCCTTATGCCAGGGATCAGGAAAAAACACATGTACGCCTGCCAGCGAATCTGGCGCAATCATATGTGTCAGCACTTCAAAAGCATCGTGTTGGATGATGCGTTGATTTTGCAAACCCATCGCGTCGGTCAACTTGAGCAAACTCCCTACGCCTGGCGTATGGACTTCGACACCGATAAAATTTTTCTCTGGCATCAAGGCAGAAATTTTAGCGCTGGTTTCGCCCATGCCAAAACCGATTTCAAACACCGTCGGTGCTGTTCGGCCAAAAGCCTTCGCCAGATCCAAGACAGATTTTTGATACGGGATACAGAACAGCGGGCTCAGCGTTTCTATCGCCCTGCCCTGCGCCTCAGACAAGCGCCCTGCACGCGTGACAAAGCTGCGGATACGACGGTCAGTGGGATCAAAGAAGAGCGGCTTATTGCTGCCATCAAGAGGTTTATTATCGGACATGGTAGAGAACAGAAAAAGAGAAATAATTTGTGTAAAGCGATGGTCTGGAGCGAGAGGTCGGCATTCAGCGCTGGCAATTCAGATTCAAGCATTTTCAATATTGCAAGCCCAGCATTTTAACAGATCAGACTAACCTGTCGATAATGTGGCCGCTGCGACAACGCTTTCATCTTTTACGGCGGGCACGGTAAACCAGAACGTGGTTCCCTTTCCGACTTCAGTGACATAACCCATATCGCCGCCCATTTGCCCCACCAGTTTTTTGCTGATGTTGAGCCCTAGTCCGGTGCCGCCTTGTTGTCTGGTATTGGCACTGCCGGCTTGAGAAAATGCGCCGAAAATTTGACTTTTAAAATCATTCGGTATCCCGTCGCCCCTATCCTCTACCTCGATCCGATAATAATCAGTTTCGGGCAAGATTCGAATTTCCACAACGCCATTGCTATGTGAAAATTTGGCCGCATTCGACAGCAAATTAGTCAGCACTTGCATCAGACGATTGGCATCTGCGTTTACCATAGGACGTGGCTGACGCTGAACTGGCGCTAACCGGTAACGCACATGATAGCTCGCTGCATAGGCAGAGTTAGCTTCGATCGCTGTCTCAACTATTTCTAACAAATTGAATTTATCCGTCAAGATAACCATCTTCCCGGCGACCAGTTTATCCATATCGAGAATGTCGTTAACCAGCATCACCAGGCGTTGGCTATTTTTATTGGCAATCTTGATCAGATCGAGTGCCTTTGGCGGTAAGTTACCCAACACACCCCCCTCCAGCAAACCTAATGATCCACGGATCGAGGTAAGTGGCGTGCGCAATTCATGGCTTACTGTCGAAATAAATTCGGATTTCATGCGGTCAATATCTTTCCGTTCGGAGATATCGGAGATTGTGCCAACCATACGTAATGCTTTACCTTGATCGTCTCGCTGCACCACCATGCCACGTCCCAAGACCCACAAAAAACTTCCGTCTTTACATTGGACCCGATGTTCATTTGAACTGCTAGTGAACGTTCCATCCAAGTTGGCTTGCACATTCTCAGTCACCATAGACAGATCATCAGGGTGAATACGGCTCAACCATTCAATAGGCTGATTGCCTATTTCGTGCTCCTCATACCCGAGTATTTCCTTCCATCGTTTGGATAGGAGAATTGTTCCATTAAAAATATCCCAATCCCATACACCGTCGCCACTACCTTCCAGCGCAAACGCCCATCGCTCTTCGCTCTGACGCAAATTAGCTTGAGTTTGCCGCAACTCTGCTAATGCCTGATTTGCCTGATGTCTGGCTTTCTCTGCTGATGCATAGGCGCCGGCGTTGTCCAAACCTATCGCGCCATAGGCGCAAAGTGTGTGAAAAATAGAGCGCTCCCGCTCACCGTACGCATGTGCATGAACCGACTGTATCGACATCACGCCAAGCAATCGATCGCCCACCATTAATGGATCGTACAACATGCTGATAGTGGCTAAAGTCCCTGCAATGGCATTTAATGAACCTTGGATTGGTTCTAAGTTAACTACAATTTCTCGACGTTCGCGCGCGCACTGAACAAATCTGGTGGTTGCGTCATCTAATGAAAAACTGTGATTAAACAGTCGTACACCGTTCTCCATACCAAATTCTAAATTGAGATTATTCGATTTTTCATCAATCAAAAATATGACAAAGGATGAAGCATCAAGTAATTGATGAACGTGTCTGTAAAGCGCTTCGAAAACTTCTTCGGTGTTGAGACTGGCAGTGATTTCTCGACCGATGACACTTAAAGTTTCAAGGGTAGCACTGGCCTCTTGCAAAACTACCGCACGCTGACGTTCAGTTTGCGCGATTTGACGCATATTTTCTGTCTCGGCACGGATGCGCTTTGTTTCTTCACGCGCTTGCATTGCTATTGCCCGATCACGCGCTCGCTCAATACGACCATTGTCTCTGGCAGTGGCTGCGACTCGCCCGTAGCTGTAGGCTTTTTCATAGTTATGGCATGCGGCATAGGCACTAGCCACTGCATCAAGTAAATCGATAGGTAACAGATAACCATCAAGACTGGCAGCAATGGCTAATGCCTGGTGCAAATAAACGAGAGTTGCCTCTATCGCTGTCATACCGCCTGACGGTGGCAGCGCGTGCTTCTCAATGAGTTGCGCACAGATCTGCAAGACTTTAATTTCTTCTCCGGGGCTGCCAATTTGTCTTGCCAGAGATAGTGCGGCGGCTACTTTTTCGCTGGCATCTTCGGTCCGACCCAATCGACATAGTGCACTTGCTTCTCCGCGCCAGCACATCAATACAAAAATTGCCTCCCAAAGTACGGATTTATGTTCTTTGGCACGGCAAAAATAATCTAATGCATTGGCATTTTCACCAATATCGAGTGAGAGTTCACCCAAATATTGCAAGCTTAGTGCATACCGATAAGACAAATTTATTCCGCTCATTGTTTGGAGTGCTTCAATAAGAAGAGCCTTAGCACTTTCATGACGCCCAAGCAGACGTAAGACGTTTCCTGTTTGCATTAAGGCGATGCCAATGATACTTGGACATTTGGTGCTGCGCGCAAATGTCAAGGCGCGCTCGTTCCATTCGAGGGCTGCATCAAGATCACCCAAATTAGCAAAATTATCGGCAGCATTCGATGCCGATAAAACCGCTTGCCTGATTTGGCCAGTATCAAGAGCGGCTTCGTGCGCCTGCATGTAATACCTAATTGCCCGACCAGATTTTCCGCTGTGGGCGGCCACGGTAGCACGTGCGCTTGCTAACCACGCACTCAAGACATTGTCATATTCTTGTTTAGCATCAAATAATTGATCTAAGCGATCTGCGCTGAGCTTCGAATCACGGTAACAGGTTCGTTCAATTAATCGCGCAATGCCGGTATCGAGTCGCATTTTATCGGAGCTGGCACGATAGTCATCTATTAGCAACTCAAGATATTCATCGCGCAGTTGGGTATTACCGCGCTCTTCCCAGATCGATGCCAACAACCACTTTCCGTCGCCAACACCTAGCCGGTCAGAAAGAAATTGAAATGACGCAATGGCCAAATTAGCGCATTTCTCAGCCGCACTCAAGTCAACAAAAAGCCAGTGTATCGTGCCTCTGACCAACATCAGACGGGCACGCATGGCTTGCCGCTCTGTATGAGCAATTTCTACACTAAGCAATAAACGATCAGCTTCATCAGCCAATAAAAGCGCACGACTGCAATCGCTTTCGCGCAGAGCCCACGCCAGGGCGATTAAACTCGCAAGTCGTGTCTGCCCCTTTAAATGCACAAGCAAGGCTTCCTGCGCAGTTACCTCTTCGTTTAACGAAAACAGCTTCATAGTCGACCTTGAATGTCACCTCAAATAGCAATTCCAATGTCTAATTTACCATGGTTCTAAATGGACGTGTATCGAAAAGTTAATGTTTCTCCTGCGCGATTTTTATGCTAACAGATGCACCCGTACCTAGTGTAATGCTGGTTTTCTTGCACGATGCAGCATTACGCCAGGATGTTGCGTTCACAGAAAATTAAAATGGGGGCGATATTGGTTAGCAATATGCGTTGCAGATGTATATGGAGCGGGTGAAGGGAATCGAACCCTCGTCGTAAGCTTGGGAAGCTTCTGCTCTACCATTGAGCTACACCCGCGACGCTCATATTTTACACGGGTGTAGATTGGCGATTAAACTATCGAGAAAAATATGTGGTGTAAATTTCACTCATTTTGATGGAAATTTCTTTGTTTTTTGTTGCGTTTTAAACCAGTCATTAAGCATTTTTTCTTCATAATCGAAACTGCTAACGTTTGAATGAATACCCGCAGACATCATGAAATTCATATCCTTGACATCTTCTTTTGCCGAAGCTACCACCTCATTTTTTTCATTTCTCAAGGTATAAGAAAATGACATTCTTGGCCAATATAATTCCTTGACCACTCGAATATCCCGACCTTGCCGGCTATACATGCTATTGACATCACCCGCCAGATCAAGATCGGTCACTGTGATCTCCATTTGATAGCCATCGGGAAGTTTTTTTGCCATTGTTGAAAACATGGCATTGAATTCTTTAAAGACTCTCTCTTTAAAACTATCGCGCGACTCATTGCTTGCACGTATGTCGGTATATTTTTCTGGCTCTTGCCAACTTACTTTCGCTTCACCGGCAAATGCCGATACTTGAGAAGCAATCATGCTTATCAGCACTACATTAAAAAGAATTTTTTTCACTTTGTTTCTCCCAACTTTGCAAAATTAAATTTCCAACACAACTCTTCTGAATTTTAGTCTTTTTTGCAGAAATTGTAAGAAAAAAGGGCAGCCTGCTGGCTACCCTTTTGTATCAAATTGAAACCGGTAAACGTACAGCCGATTCCTATTCAAAAAATTTAGAAAAAGTGACGCATACCTATTGTCAATTCTTTGACATCTTTACCGGCCAGAGCTGCGCCAAGCTTTTGTGACGTAGCGTCTTGTGATGTGCTTGCAAACGCGCCATACAAGCTAGTACGTTTGGAGAAGTCGTATCTATAACCAACAGCGAATTGCTTCGCTTCGCCGACTTTCGCAGCGTTTGTCGCAGAGATTGCTGTCTTGTCATCGATCACAGAGTAAGTGGCCAAAATGCGATTTGTAGGATTGATCATAATTGTTGCACCTACAGTGAAAGTGTCTTGCTTCAAAGCCAGTGCTGCCTGGTCTTTGACTTCCTGATAGATAACAACTGGTTTAACCATACCGAAATCATACGTAACAGCGAGCGTATTTGCTGATTTTTCATTGATAGTCAAAGGAGCTGCAGTTTGTGCGCTGTCTTTGAAGTATGCGTAGCCGACATCAAAACCATTGGCGGTATAGCGCAAGTTCACACCCATAGACGAACTGGCTTTAGCATCACCGGCTACTTCACCGAATGCATACTGAGCTTGAGCAGTAAAAGCACCCATTACTTTTGGTGAAGAATAAAACACTGCATTACCAGCACGGCCAGTGGAGTTGGACGCATTTGCAGCGCCAGCAACGGTTGCAGTACCACCAATAAAGTACAGACCGCCAGTAGTTCTTGTACCAGTGCCATTGCCTAAACCGCCGCCATTATTGATGTAACCAGTTTCAAACGGATCAAAAGCTTCGATGAATTTATGGATCGTTGTTTTGTCGCGGCCTAAATCAACAGAACCAAAATCACCAGACAGACCAACTGTGCTAACGCGGCCAAATGCACGACCACCTTGTGCAGAAGTACCGTCATCTAAATTCACGCCCATTTCCAACACAAAATTCGCTTTCAAATCACTAGTCAAAGTTTCACTACCTTTAAAACCAAGACGTGAACCTTTTATTTGACCACTTTGTAATCTTGTTACTGAACCGGCGACACCGCCATTATCAAAATTTTGAAAACCAGCGTCAGCGACACCATAAACTGTCACCTGAGATTGTGCCAATGCGGCACCAGAGAAGGCACTCATCAGAGCGAGTGCAAGTAATGATTTTTTCATGTTCATATATCCAAAAAATTAATAAATAGGCTTTGCCGCAAAACCAAGCAATACGACAAAATAAGTTTCTTTAGGTTTCTTTAAAGCCTCGAACCAATGCGTTACGATCCAATGACAATCAGCACTATACCTAGCGAAAATGACAGTTTGATGACCGCAGAAAATCCGCCCATTGAGCGAATTTATTTGTAGCATCTAAGCCACTAGGGATATTTATTGCAGGATGGCGATTAGTGTAACGAACAGAGAATGTTAGCCCACGGTTTCCCAGGCATTTTGCTTTTGCGCCGTCATCGAGCGCCAGTAGACACGTCCGGTGTACCAAAGCGCCATTCCGGTCAAGGCAAATACTAATTGGCCGATCGCCAGAGCCAAGGCCGAGTGATCCAACGCGGGGGCAACGATGCCGGCAACAACTGCGCCGAGCAGCGTCACCATGGCCGATTGACAAGAAGCCACAATACCGCGAATAGTGGGAAACAGATCGAGCACCAGCAAGGTCGCACCCGGCGCCACCATCGACATACCAAAACAGTAAAAAAATAAAGGAATGACCGACCAAGGCAGCATCGCCGCAAAAAAGAAATGGAATACGACATTGCACAATGCAGCACCAACCAGGAACACAAATCCTATCGTGACTTGCTTCCAGACTGATATTTTTCCGGCCAGTCTATTTGCGGCCAAAGCACCTAAAAAAATGCCCCCTACCGAGGGAATAAATTGCCAGCCAAATTGATCTGGGCCAAGTTTGAGATGTTGGGTAATGAAGGCAGGTGCAGCGGATACATATAAAAACAGGCCGGCAAAATTGCAGGCGATGGTTCCCGCTTTAAGATGAAACAAAGGCGACTTAAAGACGTTTTTGTAGCTTTGCCAAAGAAATTCCGCACTAAATGGCTGACGCTTTTCTACTGGCAATGACTCTGGCAAACGCTTGTAACAGACCCACCATAAAATCAGGGTATACCCGAACAAGATGAGAAAAATACTGCGCCAGCTAAAATAGCTTACGACCCAGCCACCCAGAATTGGGGCGATGGCCGGAGCGATGGAAAATATCATCGTTACTAGAGACAGCAGACGTTCAGCTGGTGCACCCTCGTAAAGATCGCGGATAATCGCGCGCCCTATGACCATACCAGCACCGGCAGAAACGCCCTGCAAAATCCGAAAGCCCCATAAATAATGAATGCTATGCGCCGAGGCACAGCCAAAGCTGGCAACGGCAAACACGGCAAGAGCGACCAAGATCACATTGCGCCGGCCAAAGGCATCCGACAAAGCGCCGTGCCATAAGGTCATTACGGCAAATGACAACATATAAGCGGTCAAGGTTTGCTGCACCTCGATCGCGCTGGCAGATAGGCTAGCTCGTATCGCGGGAAACGCAGGTAAATAAGTGTCAATCGAGAACGGCCCCAACATGGCTAAGGCTGCAAGTAAGGTAGCTAGTGCAGCTGTAGACAGTTTGGGAGTATTGTTCATGGACGGTTTTACTCTATCAATGGATTTAAAAAATCATGCATCTGATTTAGGTTTAGCTTCTTCACGGCGATTAAAGCCACTGACCATATCGAAACGGAACAAGCGGCATTCCAGCGCACCGTTAAAAAATGGTGTCTTGCGTGATTCTTTCAGGCGTAACATTTTTGGCAAACTCAAATCGGCGGTAAACAAAAACACACTCCAGCCGGCAAATCTTTGCTTCAAAGTAGTACTGATTGCAGTGAAAAAATCTTTTGCCATATCATCTGGCTCGATACTGCTATCGCCACGGACACCGATACGTTCGCCGTACGGTGGATTAGTCAGCAAGATGCCTGGCGTTTCAGTCGGCGGCTTGATTTCTTGCGCTTCAATTTGCTTCAACGGCACGTCGAATTTGATACCTGCCTTGTTCAGATTATTGCGCGTCATGACGATTGCATCGCCTGAAATATCGCTACCGAAAATTGTCGACTCCGCCGGAATTGGATTTAGCTTTACCTGATCTTTGATCGCTTGCCATTCGTCTTCAGCGAAATTACCAAATTTTTCAAAGGCAAATTCACGATGCAGGCCTGGTGGAATACCAGCCAGCATTTGCGCCGCTTCGATCAAGATGGTGCCAGAGCCGCACATCGGATCAAGCAAAGGAATGCCGGGCTTCCAGCCAGCGGTACGCAACAAACCAGCGGCGAGGTTTTCGCGCAATGGTGCATCGCCAGTCTCTAAACGCCAGCCACGCTTGAACAAGGCTTCACCTGAAGTATCGAGATAGACCGTGAAATTACGTGCGTCCAGAAAGCCAACGATGCGCATATCCGGCGTCTTGGTGTCGACCGATGGCCGTTGCGTGAACTGATCACGGAAACGGTCGCAGATCGCGTCCTTAATTTTTAGCGTGGCAAATTCCAGACTCTTTAACGGACATTTAATTCCGGTAACATCCACCCGTATGGTGTGGTGATAACCGAACCAATCTTCCCACGGCTGCTCGAGTGTGAGGTCGTAAATATCGTTCTCGTTGATATAGCCAGAATGCGCCATACGCAACAGGCAACGCGAAGCGATACGTGAATACAGATTGATGCGGTAAGCATCACCAATCTCGCCGGAACAATGCACGCCGCCGGGCACCTGAGTGTGCACGTGAAGCGTGTTGTTAAGCAGGCCGATTTCAGTCAGTTCTTCGGCGAGCGCCACTTCCAAACCGCGTGGGCAAGGGCAAAAAAATGAGTAACGTGTTTTCATGGTGAACCTTTTATCCGTAGTGTTTCAAATTGAGCTCGTCAGCACCGTGCTGATCGAGGTAGTGCAAAAAACTTTAAAATTTATTTCTGAAATGCCTTCTCTAAAAAATCTAATCGATCCTGCCCCCAATAACTTTCACCCTTGTAGACAAACCAAGGCACACCAAAGCCGTTAGCAGCAATCATTTCATTGGTAAATCTGTCGTACTCCGCTTGC
>JANYFV010000349.1 GCA_025359635.1 Undibacterium sp.
GTAGTTCAACGACTCTTTGTACTGTTGCCATTGGCAATGCCAATGATGCCCCATCTGTACGCACCAACATGGTTGGCACGATAGATAACTCGATTGGTAAGCGGATTAAGAAAGTCGTACCGGAACCTAATTTTGAAGAAATACGAATTGCGCCACGATGTCTTTCAACCGCCGTTTTTACCACGTCCATCCCCACACCGCGACCAGAGACGCTTGAAGCGACTTCCTTAGTGGAGAATCCCGGCAAAAACACCAGTTGGAATGCTTCGTCGTCAGAATGTGCTTCGTGTGTATTGATCAGACCTTTTGACACGGCTTTGTCACGTAGCCTTTGAGCATCCATTCCTTTGCCATCATCAGAAACTTCGATCATGACGCTACTCGCTTCTTGCCATGCTTTTAGTGAAATTGTTGCACGTGGAGTTTTTTTAGCTTGCGCTCTTTCTTCGGATGTTTCTATTCCATGATCCAGCGCATTTCGCAACATATGAACTAGCGGGTCATACAGGCTATCAACAACAACTCGATCAACCTCGGTTTCGGCACCGGAGATGTTGAGATCAACATCTTTACCTAGTTCTTTAGCTAACTCACGAATTAATCGTGGAAATTTCTGGAATAGTCGCCCAACCGGTTGCATGCGTGTTGCAAGCGTCGCACGCTGCAATTCGGTGGAATAGCGTGAAGCACGTGTTAGGGTTTCAGTGAGGGCAGACATCAAGGGCGCAGCCTGTCCGTCAAATTTGAATTGTAAAAGTTTTTCCAGTAAAACCGCGGCTTGATTTGCTGCCTGTACAGACTCACCAGCGACTTCAAGCAGGACATCAAGTTTTACAGCATCAATGCGTATGCTTTCTTCTTTTGCAGGCGCATTTTGTTTAACTTCAGTACTCGCTAAAGACGATTTGACAGCTTCGTGTTCTTCCTTGTTGACTGGTGCGGTCGCCGCTATTTCTGGTAGTGTGCCAGCAGGAACGACCGCACGGTAATATGCCTCCCAGTTGATACCATCTTGGCCTGTCGTTTGAGCTTGAACTGTACCGGCTGTTGCCAACACTTTTGCCGTTTCTTTAGGTGCAACCGCTTTACTGCTGGAACTGGCTTTACCCTCGATGGCATCATTTAACAACTTTTCCAGCGACTTGGGCATCGTAGAAAGTTGCTCTGGTGTGGTTCCGTTCGAGAGGGCGGTTAATTGATCCGCAACGAATCCGCTGGCTTCTAGTGCCGCCTCGATAGCAATGGGGGTAACAGGTGATTGCCCCGTTCTGAGTGCATCAAATAAATTTTCTGTCAGATGGCAAGCCGACACCATTGCCGTTAGGTTCATAAACCCAGCGCCACCCTTAATGGTGTGAAATGACCTGAACACAGCATTTAATGTGTTCATGTCTCCCGGATTTTTCTCGAGAGATAGCAGATGTTCTTCTACATTTATCGCAAGATCTAAGGCCTCAACGACAAACTCTTTGAGCATATCTTCCATTAGAAGCCCAGACTATCAAGTAGGTTATCTACATCGTCTTGTTCGAGTGCCGTATTTGGAACCGATGGCCCCGCCATTAATTCAATTGCTTTTTCTTTCAGTTCTAAGGGAGCATTATCTATCAAAATTTGGGCCAGTTCGTGTTCAACGGCCTGAGTAATGATTAAAACTTTTTTTATCAATTGGCCTGTTAAATCCTGAAAGTCTTGCGCCATCATGATTTCAAGCAAGCGCGCCTTTTCAGCGTCAGTTGAGGCAATCACGGTGTCAGTAAATGTTTTTGAGTCGGCCGCTAACAGCTTAAATTCATCGACACTTATTTTTCCGGCAAACAGGCTATCCCAGCGCCCACCGAGATTTTTCGCGCCTTTAGCTAAAAGATCCTGCTCTGGCATTCCTACATCAGTTGCATTGAGCACTTTATTGGCGGCTTGCTCGGTGAGTGACGCAACGTATTCTAGGCGACCTTGTGCATCGGTAATCTGAGAAGCCACATCTGACAACGAACGATCATAACCTAGCTCGCGCATAGAGTCATGCATCATTCGCACCAAGCCACCAAGTCTATCGAATATCGGCCTACCTGAATCCTCATCTTCGTTGTGAAAGTTGAGTTTTGTTGTAATGGGCACTTCAGCAGGAGTAGTTTCAGCTACGGTTGAAGTTGGAGGAGAAGCGGGTGCCGCTACGCGTTGATTGGCCATTTCCTCAAACAACGCATCTAGATCATCTACTGAATCACTCATAGTCCTCTAATCTCCATAATCGCTGCGATTGATTCGTTAATTTATCAAAAATTTTACGACATTTTTACTAGATTTATTGATTGATAAATTCACATAAAATTTTGTATCACTTTAACTTGCGTTGATTTTACTTCGTTTTGTGATATTAACAGGACTTGCATGTTGCAAGGATAACCCCGTGCAATAAAATTTGTCACCTATTTTATTCAGTGTCGCACATAAATTTTAAGCTTAAGTACTTCCGATATTGAGATTTGCGAGAAATTGATCTGGCGTTACTATCGTAAAATAGCCAGCTTGTCGTGTTTTCCTAGCCAATTTCAATAATGCCTTGTCTTTCGTAATGAGTGTTTCAACTCCAGCATCGCTTGCAATTTCCATGAATTTTTGATCATCTTTATCACTACATTTAGGTAGTGGGAGGTTTTTCTGCTCTGGAGAAACGCAACTGATGAGTTCGTCAAAAGCAATTATGATTTGTCTACGACTGATGTCATTAATTGGCAAGTGAGGGTAATGCAGCACTGCTAACCATTCTTGGCGACAGTCTTCCCGGGTCACTGCTTTGATGTTCCCGTCTTTTAGACCGCTTAATAATTTGTCCCATCGAGAGTCATTAAATACGAACAAATCCAGGCAGACGTTGGTGTCGATTACAACTTGTTTGGGTGTCGTCATTTATTTTTATTCATAAAATTAGGTGTTGATAAGTGCTAACGATTAAAATCTCTGAAAAAATAGAAATAAATTAAAATCACACGCCATTTCATACTTAGGATCATTTGTATAAATATGCTTATAGTTTTATCGCCAGCAAAAAGCTTGGATTTCGACACGCCAATTAACTGCAAAAAATCAAGTAATCCAGCACTAATCAACGATGCAGCAACTTTAATGACAATACTTAAAGAGTTAAATGTTGATCAAATTGGTATGCTAATGAAAATTTCTACTAATTTGGCTGAGCTAAATGCTGCTCGCTTCGATCTTTGGTCACTTTACCCGATTGCGCATCAAAATAGGCAGGCTGTACTAGTTTTTAATGGTGATGTCTATGAGGGCTTGAGTGCTACATCATTAAATTCAGGCCAGTTGAATTACCTACAATCGCGTTTGCGGATTTTATCTGGATTGTACGGGGTGCTGCGTCCACTGGATCTGATTCAGGCGTATCGATTAGAGATGGGCAGTCCTTTATTGAACGCTTCCGGGAAAAATTTGTATGCTTTTTGGGGTGGCAAAATAACAGAAATGTTAAATGAGGCGATGCAAGATCAAAAAATCAAATTTCTCATTAATCTGGCATCTGAAGAATATTTCAAGGCAGTGCGTCCCGCTTTGTTGAATGTCCCAGTTATTACCCCCATTTTTCAAGATTACAAAAATGGCAAATATAAAATCATTTCATTTTTTGCAAAGCGAGCGAGGGGCTTAATGGCCCGTTATTGCGCGGTTCATAAAATAAAGAATCCAGAGAAACTAAAACTATTTAATGTAGAGGGTTACGCTTACTGCCAAGAAGCTTCCGATCCGATGCGCTGGGTTTTTCGACGGCGACTTAGTGAATAGTAGATAGTTTCAAATAACAAAAAGCCTATCTTTTATAGGCTTTTTAATGGGGAAAATAAATTCAGTGAGCTACCAGAATTTCCACCACGCGCTTTGATCTTTAGCATTGCCTGCCAAAAATGCACTTTTAGGGAAATTTTTCAAGAAAACTCGATTTGCATCATCGCGTAATTCTGTCATTCCCATTGCATCGTAAGACTTTACCAAAATAAACAGTGCTTCCTCAATCGCCGGCGCATCGGGATATTCAGTGATAGCTGATTGCGCACGATTTGCCGCAGCCAAGTGCGCATTGCGACGCAAGTAATACTTAGCAACGTGAACATCGTATTGCGCGAGGGCATTTGCCAGGTATTTCATCCGAAGAATCGCGTCCGCGGTGTAGACGCTATCAGGAAATTGAATTGCAAGTTGCTTAAATGCGTCAAATGAATCACGGGACGCTTTCGGATCTCTCTCCGTTATATCTTGTCTGGCAATAAAATTTAAGAAACCCAACTGGTCATTAAAATTGATCAACCCACGCAAGTAATACATATAATCAAGGTTTGCATGGTTGGGATGCAGTTTTAAAAAACGTTCAACTGCCGCCAGCGCCTGTGCTTGATCGCCTTGTTTGTAATAAGCGTAGGCAATTTCCATCTGCGCTTGTTGGGCATAAGGGCCAAAAGGAAAGCGCGATTCCAGTCTTTCAAAGTACTGAACTGCACGTTCATAAGAACCATTTGACAGTTCATCTTTTGCTTCAGCGTATAATTTTGCTGCTGGCCATGATTTAGTGTCATCAGCTTTGTCGCCAAATACGCCACAACCTGATAATGCGAAAGTGAGAATGAGACCCAACAATTTTATAGATTTAATTTGCATGAATTTTTATATGTGCATGAGAACAATTATCGGATTATAGCTGATGGCAATTAATGTATTACAAAATGAAGCAATCATTTCATTAAACTCTGACTTTGATCCTGTTATCGACGATCAGGATGAGAGCGATGATATTACTCAGGAAGTTGAAACTATCGAGTTAAAACTTCGTCCCAATTCCTGTGGCGAACGTTTGGACAAGGTTTTGGCTAAACTTGTTCCTCAATATTCTAGAAGTCGCATTCAACAATGGATAGAAGCAGGATTTGTGACGGTGGACGGTCAAGCGTCGCGTATCAAAATGACCATGTTGGGTGATGAGAGTATTGTGATTTATCCTCAAGCTGCGCCCGATGAAGGCGCATATAAGGCTGAAGATATAGAGCTCGATGTCGTATATGAAGATGACTCGATATTAGTTATCAATAAACCCGCTGGTCTGGTAGTGCATCCGGCCGCTGGAAATTGGTCTGGTACCTTATTAAACGGCTTATTATTCCATCGCCCAGCTTTAGTCAGTGTGCCACGCGCCGGTATTGTCCATCGATTAGATAAAGATACTTCTGGTCTCATGGTAGTGGCTAAAACGCTCATTGCACAGACCGAATTAGTGCGCCAGTTGCAAGCTCGCTCGGTAAAACGCGAATATGCCGCACTTGTTTGGGGCACGCCCAATCAATCAGGAACGGTTGATGCTGCAATGGCCCGTCACAATCGCGATCGCCTGAAGATGGCGGTGTCGCAAAGTGTTGTGGCAAAACCTGCAATCACCCATTACCAGAGGTTGGCAACCGGTATGCTGGAGCGCTTCCCTGTCACCTTAGTGGCGTGTCAACTTGAGACTGGCCGCACTCATCAAATCAGGGTACATATGCAGTCACTTGGATTTCCATTGGTGGGCGACACGCTCTACGGCAAACAACATCTGGCACGGTTCTTCCATCGCCAGGCATTGCAGGCAAGACGACTAGGGCTAATTCATCCACAAACCGGGCAGGCGGTTGAATGGGAAATTCCGCTTGCGACAGATTTTGCGGACATTATTAAACAGGCGGGAATGCAATTACCTTGATGGTTTAAATCAATTATTCATGAAACTAGCTGATTTATCCTTGATTGCCCCAAGTGTCGGATGGTTTCCTGCGAACGTACACGCCTTTTCGACAACACGAATCGGAGGCGTGAGCCAAGCCCCATATGACTCAGGGAATGGTAATGAAGGTTTTAATCTTGGAGATCACGTCAGCGATAATCCTTGCTCGGTGGCGCTCAATCGTAAAATCCTAAATCAGCGCCTGCCATCGCCAGTCAATTTTTTATCTCAGGTACACGGGGTAAAATTAGTCGATGCTTCTGGATTGGAAGCAAATCGAATTGCGGATGGCTGCTTTACAGCAAAAAAAGCTGTCGTGTGTGCCGTTTTGACGGCAGATTGCTTGCCCGTTTTATTGAGTAACGCTAGCGGAACAGTGGTCGCTGCGGCGCATGCTGGTTGGCGTGGTTTAGCTGCGGGTATCTTGCAAGAGACAGTCAAGGCGATGCACGAATCGGCAAATGACGAAATTCGTGCCTGGTTGGGACCCGCAATAGGCTCGGCGCAATTCGAGGTCGGCAGCGACGTGCTGGAGGCGTTTTCTCAGCTCAATGCTACACACTGTTTTATTCCAAGTAAAACGGGGGGAAAATATCTGACGGACATCTATACATTGGCAAAACATGCCCTGGCCCAAGTCGGCGTATTTCAGGTAAGTGGCGGCGAACATTGTACATTTACCGAAGCTGATAAGTTCTATTCATATCGGAGAAACGGCACCACAGGAAGAATGGCGAGTGTCATTTGGATGGACTAATTAAGCTCGTTTGTCACGTCCACAATGACGTCCGAAATCGTTGTACCTGGATTCTTTTTTAGAGGTGAATTGTCCTGCGAAAGAGCCCTTGATTTTATTTTTTCTTCCTCTTGGCGTCGCCGTTTTCTTTTCGGCGCGCGAATTAAGTAGAAAAATAGAGCTAAAGGCAACACGCAGTAAAATAAAAACGTCATAATCGATGCGGTCAGTGTTGTTTCAGTAATTGCCATCATTAAGACCACGTAAATCCAGGCGATTGCGATAATATACATAAAAATTTATTCAAGAATTAGCAGGCTGAAATTGAAGTGCAACGATACGCGAAAAACAGGAGACTCGCATGACGACCTATGATCCTCAAGCTATGTCCTCCGAATGGATGTCACAGTTAATGAATCAAAGCAAATGGCAAGAGTGGATGAGTCCGGCAGCTTCTCTGGCCGATACACCTCTACGTAATATGCTCAAAGAAGTTGGTGCCGAGATTGCTCCGGCAACCATGAGTAAATTGCAAAATGACTACATGCTTGAATTTGGAAAATTATGGCAAGATTTTTTTGTTTCAAAATTACCGGAATTTAACGATAGGCGATTTGCCTCAGCTGATTGGCATAATCAAGCCACTCATGCGTATAACGCGGCGTCTTATTTGCTGAATGCTCGTTTCTTGATGGCGATGGCTGAAGCAGTACAGGCACCTGAGAAAAAACGGCAAAAAATTCGCTTTGCGGTACAGCAAATGATTGACGCGATGTCTCCTGCAAATTTTCTTGTCAGCAACCCTGAAGCACAAGCAAAATTAATTGAGAGTAAGGGCGAAAGTTTAGCTATTGGCATCTCTCAAATGTTGACTGACATGCAAAAAGGACGAATTTCCCAAACCGATGAGTCCGCTTTTGAAGTTGGAAAAAATGTTGCGACGACGGAAGGTACGGTTGTCTTTGAGAATAAACTTTTCCAGCTTATCCAATACACCCCCCT
>JANYFV010000358.1 GCA_025359635.1 Undibacterium sp.
ATAGCGCCGACGATACTGCTTGGTGCCATGATGGTGATGTGATTATTTGATACCTTTAGCATGCGCGCTACCGACACCACATCAGTCTCCATCATTACTCGCCCTTGTTGTGTCATTTCTGTTACTAGACTTTGGTAGGCAGGACCAAAGTCAAACCCACGTACTAAAATTAAGCGGAGTTCTTTGCGCTGCAAAATATCTTGCACAGATGTGATAGCCGGACGGTCCGAGGCAACAGAGATCACGGTAGCGCGACTTTTTATCAACGGAATAAGCAAGCCAAGTTCATCGCGTTGCGGCGTTCTGGTTGACGGAAGCAGCAGATCTGCTGCGCCCACTTTAAACATCATCTCGGATCTTGCACGTGGCGCTATGGTGAATAGAAATTGACAGCCTTCCTTTTCCAACTCACGCAGCAGATCAGCGTAGATACCACTGACAACCTCACCTTGGATAATGATGCTATAACCGATTGCCGTTACGGGCACTTGAATTACCCGGGAACACCCCGCCAAACCGTCAACAGGTAACACCAGCGCAGTAGATATGAGAACCGTAGAAGTTGCAATGGGCAGGAACTTGAGTGAAATCATTTTAGGTATACTTTCACTTTCCAAAAGTAATATCCAATTTGTGCTTAGAATGCTACTCGTACTTTCTCCATTTGCAGGGAAAATTTTGCAAATTTAACAGATTTTAACAATGGGATAGTTCTCTGGACGCCGTTCTGAAACGGAACAAAAGTTTGTTGCGGGTCAGGTAAAAAATGATTTACGTCTATGTTTCAAACTTAGAACATAGACGTAGCTACTGCTCAGTTTATTCTACTAATTCAATTCCGCTTCCAGTTTTAAGCGACGTGGAATTTCCCAATCGAGTTCGCTAGTGCGTTTTTTTTCCAGGGCATCGATGTGCTAGAGTTTTTTATCTGCTACAAATAAGCCCGACAAAATGTGTTTTGGTTTAACCGGTGCCGAGATAAAAGCTTGCGCCTCCCAATACGAGCGGCGCAATGTAGTGCCAGCCAAAATGCCGTAGTCGTTGCCGCAGCTCATACCTTTTTCGGCGACGACAGATTCACCTGCCTTAATGTATTTGGCGGCGAATATGGTGGCTTTGGTAGCGATCCAGCGGCCGCTGTGGATCTCACCGTTCAGGCTGCTGATTTCTCCTGTGGCGCGCAAACTTCCCCAACAGCTGATGTCGCCGTGGCTGTGAATAGCGCCGGCATCGATATTGCCCTGGCCAGTGACAGCACCGGCAAACAGGCTGCCCGTGACGGTGATGTCGGTTTCGCTGAAGACTTCACCCTTGATATTGCCATCACCGGCAATCTGGATTTCGCTGGCAGTCAGATGGCCACCGACGTATTGCACTTCAACTACATCAAACACATCATCGAGTTGCACGCTGCCGTGGCAATCGAGCACGTCGCAAGCAAGATAGCCGAGCGCCTGAATATCGCCAAAACCACCAAATACTTCATGGTGCGCATCGCGTTGCAAAATCGCCGGATGGACGAGTTTGTCGATGAATGGCGTGCCGTCTTTGCCAGGCTTGGCTTGATCCAGTTCTAACATGCGCGCCATCCAGATTTCGTTGCAACCGGTTTTCAGCAAAAACTCAACTTCAATATCGCCGCCACAATCAAGCGCCTGACCGACGTACAGCGATTGCACGCGGATGTCGCCAGTGACGGTGAGTTTGCCCAGGCAAAACACTTCCTCGGCCACCAGATCACCATCCACCAGCAAATCGCCGCCAACGATGAGTTGAGTGGCGATCAGCACATCGCCTTGAATATGCACATCACCCGTGCTGGCAAATTGCTTGCGCTTGAGTTGTTTGGTCTGAAAAGGGGCGGGAGCTGTAGTTGTAACTTTAGCTGTCTTGGACATAGGAGCCTTAAGGGTGATTAAACGCTGAACGTTGAGAGTTTTGTCGCCATTATCCAAGATTCAGGCGGCGGCGGGGGAAAAGTCCGCTAGCATTTAACTGTCTTTTTGATATGAACGGTCGGTGACGCTGGGGAGCTGGCTTGCGTTAGCTGTTTTTTCAATTTATAATAGCAATCATTCTCATTTGCGTTCTGCCTAGCACTCCTTGTGAACAGGCGCAGCCAAGTTTTTTATCTTGAACTCACTGGATACAAGCATGTTGTTGATCAGTAAATATTCGCGCCAGCGTGTCAGTGCACAATTATTTGTCGCAAGATTCCTTAGCGCGTGTGCGCTTGCTGGATTGAGCGCCTGCGGTGGCGGATCTGGCTCAAGCACACCTTCCAGCAGCCCAATATCCAATAACAATCTCAGCGCGCAAGCGGCCTTGGGCGAAAAAATCTTCAAGGATGTCAGCCTTTCGGCGTCGGGTAAAATGTCTTGCGCTACTTGCCATGATCCGGCCAATGCGCATGCGCAAACGAATAATCTGGCGGTGCAAATGGGCGGCGCGAATCTGGATGTGCCAGGCTTTCGTGCCGTGCCTTCGCTGCGCTATTTGAATTTAACTCCGGCTTTTTTCTTCGCGGCTGATGGCACGCCGACCGGTGGTTTTACCCGTGATGGCCGGGCGCAGAGTCTGGCGCAACAAGCCGAGCGGCCGTTTCTTGCGCCGCATGAAATGGCGAATCTGGATAAGGCAGATGTGATTGCCAAGTTGCAGCGTGCGCCGTATGCCAGCGAATTTAAGCAAGTGTTCGGGAATGCAATTTTCGCTCAAGCCGAGCTGGCTTTTGATCGCCTGCAATTTGCCTTGCAGCAGTATCAGAAAGAGGACAGTGATTTCCATCCGTATGATTCAAAGTACGATCAATTCTTAGCCGGAAAAGTCGCGCTGAATGACGCCGAGTTGCGCGGCCTGGCGTTGTTTAATAATCCAACCAAAGGCAATTGCGCAGGCTGCCACAGCAGCAGTAAAGCTAGTGACGGTGCCGCACCCTTGTTCACGGATTTTACTTATGACAATCTTGGCGTGCCACGCAACTATGCGATTGCCGCAACGGCTGATGCAAATTATTTTGACCTGGGTTTGTGTGGGCCGGATCGCACAGATTTAACTGAGCGTAAAGATTTGTGCGGCGCATTTAAAGTGCCGACCTTGCGTAATGTCGCGACGCGTAAAGTGTTTTTCCACAATGGCCGTTTTACCAGCTTGACCGACGTGGTGAATTTTTACGTGCGACGCGATACCCAGCCGCAAGAATGGTATCCATCGGCCGCAGATGGCAGCATCCTGAAATTTAATGACCTGCCTGCCGCCTATATGAATAACGTCAACACTACCGAAGTGCCATATAACCGCAAGCCCGGCATGAATGCCGCCTTGAGTCCGGATGAAGTTGCCGATCTGGTCAAGTTTCTCGGCACGTTGAATGATGGCTATAAAAATTAAGTTGATTCGCGTCATTCTCGCGCAGGCGGGAATCTAGTTCGTTCATCACGCGTAGCGTCAAGATAGCCGTGCTTCGCACGAGTATGGTCACTGGATTCCCGCCTGCGCGAGAATGACGGAAATACTTGTAGTCTGAACCCGGTAAGTAATCAGGTAAATTAATTCTAAACATTGAATAATCTCGCTCCGAAAGCACAAAATGAAAAAATCCTTAATTGCCCAAGCCCTTTGTATTGCTTTTATCGGTACAGCTTTATCCTCACCGGCACACGCCAGCGAAGCAGAACTCTTGCAAAAAATTGAAAAACTGGCAGCGGAACTCGATGCCATTAAAGCCGAGTTAGCCGCCAGCCGCAAAAAGACGGAGACCGTCGTACAAAAGCAAGAAGCTCTCGCGGTTACTCTTGCGGCGCTTCCTCCAACTGCTAATCCGGCTGCTGCACCAGCTAGCGCGCAAGCGCCACAAACCGTCATCAGCAGTTATGGCGAAATCAACTATACACGCCCGCGTGAGGCCAGCAATCAGGCCCAGGCTGACGTGGCGCGTGCCGTCATCGGCATTACCCACCGCTTCGACGAAAAGACCAAGATGGTGGCCGAGTTTGAATGGGAACATGCAGTTGCCTCTGCAGGCGATCAAGGTGAAACCGAAGTCGAACAACTGTATGTCGAGCATGAATTGAGCAGTAACTTGCGCGCCAAGGCGGGTTTGTTCCTGATGCCGGTGGGCTTGCTCAACACCAATCATGAGCCTACCGCGTACTTTGGTGTGCACCGCAATTTTGTCGAGACTGCGATTATCCCTAGCACCTGGCGTGAAGTCGGTTTCGGACTATCTGGCGCCTACGAGAATGGTCTGAGCTGGGATGCCGGTCTCACCACCGGTTTCGATTTGACTAAGTGGGATGCCGCCGCGTCAGAAGGCACGGAGTCGCCGCTGGCCAGCATCCACCAGGAAGGCCAACTGGCCAAGTCACATGACCTGAGCATGCATGCAGCAGTGAACTGGCGCGGCGTACCCGGCCTGTTGCTCGGGGCCTCGGTGTTTAGCGGCAAGGCCGGTCACGCCACCACCGATTTTGCCGCCAACGATGCGCGCATCACTCTGTGGGATATGCATGCCCGTTACACGCCCGGCAATTGGGATCTGTCGGCGCTGTATAGCCGTGGCAACATCAGTAATACCGATGCCTTGAACCTGACTTTTGTCGGCCAGGCGACGCCGGTTCCGTCTTCGTTCTATGGCTGGTATGCACAGGGCGCGTACAAGATCTGGAGCACGAATGATTACAGCCTGACGCCATTTATCCGTTACGAGCAATTCAATACTGCGGCCAGCTATAGCGCAGTGCCGCAAGGCCTCGGCGTGCCAGCTGCAACGGCTGAAAAAGTGTCCACTTTCGGAGCCAGTTTTCGTATCGGCGAAGGTGTGGTCTTGAAAGCCGATTTGCAAAAATTCAAACGCGACAGTAGCCTTGACCGTTTCAACCTCGGTGTCGGTTATTCGTTCTAAAATGCCAGTATGAAAACAAGCGCACCTCTGGTTTTATCCGCCTTAACTTTGCCGCTGGCGCTTGCCAGTGGCAGCGCTTTTGCGACGCAATATCTGAGTCTGGAGCAGGCGCAGCAGGTGATTTTTCCTGAGGCAAATGCATTTAAACCAACGACGCTAACGCTGAACCTTGAGCAAATGCAGCAGGTAGAAAAACTCGCGGGCTTATCGGCACGCTCGGTTGCCTGGCGCGTGATCGCCGCGTATCAGTCTGACAAACAGGGCGACAAACTGCTCGGCTATATTGTGCTCGATGAGGTGATCGGCAAGTTTGAACTGATCTCGTATGCTGTCGGTTTGCAGCTCGATGCCAGCGTGCGCCAGGTGGAAATTTTGACTTACCGCGAGAGCCATGGCTTTGAGATCAGAAATGCGAATTGGCGCAAGCAATTTGTCGGCAAAAATGCCAGCACGGGTTTGAAAGTGGGCGAAGGCGTGGCGAATATCAGCGGCGCGACTTTGTCTTGTGCGCATGTGACCGATGGCGTGCGGCGCATTGCCGCCATCGCTCAAGTCGCCTTAAAAAAATAGATTATGCAACGACGCGCGCAACCGTGGTTGGGTACGCTAGTTGAGATCAGTATCCACGATGATCTTGCCTCACCGGTGTTGCAGCAGGCGTTTCAGGCAGGCTTTGCGGCGATTGCGCAAATTCACGCACTGATGAGTTTTCATGCGCCGGATAGCGAGGTCAGCCGTATCAACCAGGCCGCAGTCGGAGCGCAGCTTAGCTTAAATCCGCACACGTATGGCGTAATCTCTGCGGCACTGAAATTATCTGAGGCCAGTGCAGGTTTGTTTGATATCCGCGTCGCTGGCCAGCTGGTGCAATGGGATTATTTGCCGCAACCTGAACACACACTCACTCCAGTTTTACCCTATCAGACTCGGGAAATCGCCTGGCGTTTATTGCCAGATTTTCGCTTGGAAAAATGCCGCAATGACTGGTTAGATTTGGGCGGCATCGCCAAAGGTTACGCGGTCGATCAGGCGATACGCGCGTTGCAGCAAGCCGGCATCGAGCAGGCTTGCGTGAATGCCGGCGGTGATTTGCGCGTGATCGGCGAACAGGCGCTGGAGATCGCTATCCGCGCCCCTGGCGCACCGCAGAGCATGGCGGGCTCGGTCTCTGTGTGCAATCAGGCACTGGCGACTTCTGCCAGCTATTTTTCCGCCAAACCATATGGCGAATCGCAAGTGAGCGCCTTGCTGCATGGCGGTACCGGAGCCGCCCTGACTGAACCGCGCAGCATTAGCGTGCGCGCGCAAGAATGCCTGTGGGCCGATGCCCTGACCAAGGTGGTCGCCGCCAGCGGCAATGCGCAGCATGTATGTTTAGATCTATTTTCAGCAGAAGCTTTTATAATCTCGTCTTCACTTTAGATAACAGCATCATGCGCAGCCATAAACAGAGTTTGCATCACCCACCCTTGCACAAGCATCGTGCGCCGCATTTTCGGCTGGAACGCTGGCATCGCTGGTCCATGTACGCGCTAGTCGCAGCGCTTACATTATCGGGCGTGGTCTGGTTGATTGCACATTTTTTCTTGCGCGTCGCGAATGAATTTGGCGAGAGCGTGCATCCGTGGGAACATCCCGCCATACAAATTCATGGCGCACTCGCCATGCTCAGCTGCCTGTTAATCGGTAGCCTGTTTCATTTACATATGCGCCGTGCGCATAGGGCAAAGCGCAATCGTGCCAGCGGCTGGAGCATGGTCGCCTTGATGGCAATTCTGATCGTCAGTGGCTATGCTTTGTATTATCTGGCCAGTGATAATACCCATCTGATCTGGTCGACTCTGCACTGGGCAATAGGTCTGGCGCTGCCCGTGGCGCTGACCTTGCATATCTATTTGGGACGCAGGGCGCTCAGCTAATACCTAGGGAAGCGCGGATTTATTCGATAAGCACAAAACCGCATTTTTTAGATGCTTGAAATAGCCACCATGCTCGACGTAAAAATGTGGTTTCCCTTCGGGTTCGGTACAAAACGGGCGGTTTAGGTTTTAGGAGAGCTGGCCGTTCAAGCGGCCATATTCCGCCATTTCACGGATCAAACGCACGGTATCGATATCGGCTTCCTGATATGCTGAACGGCGGTATTCGTTATACATTTCATTGGCCGCGTCTTCTTCTGCGCTGTGGCCGTCGTCATAGACAAATCGTACAAACAGCGCATCCGGTGAGGGTTCATCTATGCTCATGCGCAAAGACGATTGCGGGATGTCGTTTTGCGCAGCCACAGCGTAATGCACATGTGCCAGGTGCGCCAAACTTACCTGATCGATCACGATCAATTCGCCATAACGTATCGTGCGCGACATGCTTACTTCAGTGCGATCAGTGATGCTGACCTCATCGATGTAATCCATAAACAGTTTAGGTGATTCAGCCCGCAAGACCAGGCCACGCCAGAGTTGCTCGCGCGTGATTACTTCAGTCGATGGGTTGGTTAAATCGTTGATTTCTATCAGATGTTCAAATTTCATATGCTGCCTTTTTTCAAGATGACATAGTTTACTCCGCTTGAACGCAGATCGTCATTAAGAAAGTCCTGATTCCAGCTTGCCGCAGTGACGTTTCTCATCAGACGTTTGTGTTTTTAACGAAATGTTGAACGAAATCAGAAAAATTCGCTCTATGTAGATTGCACTTGATTGCACCAATAGAATTTGTGCAAGATTGTCGAAAATTTATTATAGTAAATACTCTCACCTTCTGGATAGCACACCATGACACGCCACGCCTTTTCCATTTCCAAGACACTGACTCGATTGCGCTGGCCGCTTGTCACTTTAGTCATCGTCAGCATCCTGGTGGGTGTCTGGTTGGTCAATCGGCCGAAAGCCTCGCCGTCACCGAAAACGTCAGAGCAAGAGGAAGAGCTGAAGAAAAATGAGGTGTTAGAGCTGAGTCCTAGCGACAGCGGCTTGATCGAGACGCGTGAACTGCAACTGAGTTTGAAGGTCTCTGGCAATCTGGTTCCTATTGCGCAGGCCACGGTTAAGTCCAAAGTATCCGGCTCGGTGCAGCAAACCTTGGTACAGGAGGGCATGGTGGTGCAATCCGGGCAAGTTTTAGCGCGCCTGGATACGGCAGATTCAGAAGCACGCGTGGCGACCCAATTGGCAACATTGGAAGAAGCCATGGCCAGACTCTCTCTGGCCAAGAAAAACAGTGTGAACAATCAGACTTTGCTTAAGCAAAACTATATCTCGCAAAATGCCTACGACACGAGTCAGAACAGTGTCGATCTGGCGCAGGCCGGGGTGAAGTCGGCTCAGGCGCAATTAGCCATTGCCCGTATCGCCTTGGCCGATAGCGTGATCTATGCGCCTATTGCAGGCATCATCAGTAAACGCTACTTGCAAAGCGGTGACAAGGCATCGCCCGATCTGCCGTTATTTACTTTGGTGAATCTGGCGCAAATGACGCTGGAAGCGCAGGTAGCTTCCGGCGATATCGGCCGCGTCAAGATCGGCCAGGATGTTGAATTTCAGGTTGATGGATTTACTGCCCATAAGTTTCACGGCAAAGTCGAGCGTATCAACCCGAATGCGGATGCCAATTCGCGCAATCTATTAGTGTATGTCCGCGTCGATAATAAAGATGGCAGCCTCAAGGGTGGCATGTACGTGAAAGGCAGTATCTTGCTGGAAAAATCGCGCGCCATGCCTTTGTTGGCTTTAGTGGCCTTGCGACCAGAGCCGGGCAAAAATATCGTCTACAAAATAGAGAATGGCAAGATCGTCGAGCAAGCTGTCAAACTTGGTTTGCGCAATGAAGATGAAGGCTTGGTCGAGGTTTTGGACGGTCTCCATACTGGCGATCAAATTTTACTTACCCGACCTGACAATATCAAACCCGGTAGCAAGGTCAAGCTTGCAAATACCAGCGCCAGCGCGCCAGCTGCGGCCAAAGCAACCAAAGCTTAAAGGGGTAAAGCCATGTGGATGACTAAAGTTAGCATCAATAATCCGGTGTTTGCCACCATGGTGATGATAGGCATCATGGTGCTCGGTCTGTTCTCTTACAAGCGCCTTGGCGTAGAGGCGATGCCGAATGTGACATTTCCGTTTGCCAGCATCGTGGTGCAATACCCGGGCGCGTCGCCGGAGCAAGTCGAAAACGATCTCACTAAGCCGTTGGAAGACGTGGTCAATACCGTGGCTGGCGTCAAAAAAATTCGCAGCAATTCGTGGGAAGGGCGCGCTGGCGTATTCGTCGAATTTTCACTCAACGCGAATATGGATAGGGCAATACAGGAAGTGCGCGATAAGATTGCGCAGATCCGCCCCGGCTTTCCAAAAGAGGCGAAAGAACCTTTTATAAGTCGCGCAGATGGTGAGAATAATAGTTTTATCGCGAACATCAGTCTTACTGCTCGCCAGTCTAGTCAACGTAGTCTGCGTGAACTATCTACCATGAGTGAACAGCTGATCAGCAAACGCCTGCAAAACGTGGCGGGAGTGGGGCAAGTACGTGTAAATGGCTTAACCTCACGGCAAATTCTGATCAATATCAAGCCCGCGCAACTCACGGCCTTGGGCGTGGGCGTGGATGAAGTGATGCGTGCTGTCCAGGTATATAACCAGAATATGCCGGCCGGTAATTTGAGTAGTGGCACGCGTGATCGCCTGGTGCGGATAGAAGGCCGGATTAAGGATGTGCGTGGCTTTGGCAAAATCATCGTAGCGCGCCGCAGCAGTGGGCCAATATTTTTGGAACAGGTAGCGAATATCGTCGATGGCGAACAGGAAGAAACCTCGATCTCACGCTTGAATGGCCAAAGCTCGGTGAATTTTGATATCACTAAAATTCAGGATGCCAACGTAACTGAAGTCGGACGCGGCATCGCGCAGGCGGTCACAGACATGGAGAAAGAACTCCCTTCCGACGTCAAGCTCACCATCATGAATCTGACTTCAGAGTCGGTGCAAAAACAGGTCGATAACGTCAAAGAAATGATACTCGAAGGCGGTATCTTGACAATGATCATCGTGTTTCTGTTTCTCCATTCCTGGCGCAGCACCATCATCACTGGCCTGACTTTGCCGATCTCAGTCATCGCCACTTTTATCGCGCTTAAAGTATTTGGCTTCACTATCAACACGCTGACCTTAATGGCGCTGTCATTGTGTATCGGTTTACTGATTGATGATGCCATCGTTGTGCGCGAAAATATCGTGCGCCATCTTGGCATGGGCAAATCGCATCTGCAGGCCGCGAACGACGGTACTAATGAGATCGGGTTGGCCGTGATGGCTACCACGTTTGCCATCGTCGCGGTATTCATCCCGGTGGCGTTTATGGAAGGCATCATCGGCCGCTTCTTTTTACAGTTTGGCGTCACCGTTGCGGTAGCTGTACTGATCTCGCTGTTCGTGAGTTTTACGCTTGATCCTATGTTGTCGTCGGTGTGGCAAGACCCGGTAGAAAACCGCTTCAAATATCTGCCGTGGCTGGGCAGGCTGATGGCAAAAATAGAACATCAGGTAGATGCTTTACATGTGTTGTATGGCCGAGTGCTGGCCTGGTCACTGACCTGGCGCAAAAGCACTTTATTAGCAGCGCTGCTGCTGTTTGTCGGCAGTCTGGCGCTGGTGCCTTTAATCGGCGGGGAGATGTTTCCTGAAGTCGATGACGGGCAAATCCGCCCACGGCAGGAATAAAAAATATGGTTACTACGAGCACGGCTGGGCCGTGAGGCGGCAGGCGTTCGTGAGCAAAAAGATTTTCCATTGCGACCCTCATAGAATCTTGGCTGATCGCTTGGAACCTCAAATATGGGACCGAATTCTAGAAGTCCTCCGTGACCCAAAAGTCGCAGAAGAAATTATCGCCGAAGCCAAAAAGTTGCATCAAGGTCAAGGACACGTAAAGCAGGTCGATAAAGTTAGAGGGAAGGTCAAGGCTCTTGAAGACCAGATCAAAGCCTTGGCTGAAAGACTTGCGAAACTCCCCGAGGGCGTTCCAGACGGGCCGATCTACGATCAATTGAAAGTCTTGGATCAACTTAAGAAACAAAACGCCTTGGAGCTTGAAAGAATTCAAATCAACATCGGCGGAGCAGATTTACCGGTTGAGCTGAGTGACTACGAGAATTTTACTTCGAGTTTAGATCGCGTTCTTAATTCAGGCGACGAAAGCCCTGTCGTGAAGACAAAGGTCGCTAAGATGCTTGTAGAGTCGATTGAAGTGCTTCCAGGAACGTTTAGGCTGAATCTGAAAGTCGGTAAGCACGCCGTCTTGCCGGCGCTTCAAGAAATGCAGGAAATTCCTTCAATAAAAAAAGCTAAGACAAGACTCATGAACGCAAAAACGGGAGCTTACGCTTCCGTTCCGCTGGGTGTCGGATATTTTTTTAAGGGTGGTTCGAATAATCTTGTAAATGGTCGGGGTGGCACGAAGGTGGTCGAACCAACCGTGGCGAAGAGAAGTATCTCTATCGAATGGAAACCGTTGAAGAATTCTCGAACTGGCAAGTTTACGAAAATTCCCAAGGTAACCAAGAAACGTCCGGAAAGGGTCGAAAGAGGTGTTTAATGAGCGTTTTCTCGCTAATTCCGAAACTGTATTTCAATTTGCTGAGGCTGGGTTTTTTGATGGGTACCGGCGAGATCATCTACGATATGGCGACGCGGGCCGATTGGGCCCGTAAGCACGGGCAGATCTCGCTTTCAGCTCTGAAT
>JANYFV010000363.1 GCA_025359635.1 Undibacterium sp.
CCGGCCGAGCTCTGGCAAGAGACCGGGCGTTGGCAAAAATATGGCGCAGAACTGATGCGAGTTAAAGATAGGCACGGTCGTGATTACATCATTCAACCGACTTCTGAAGAAGCGATTACTGATGTGGCGCGTCAGGAAATCAAATCTTATCGCCAGTTGCCGATTAATTTTTATCACATTCAAACCAAGTTCCGTGACGAGCGCCGCCCACGCTTTGGTCTGATGCGTGGCCGTGAATTTACGATGAAAGATGCGTACTCTTTTGACCGTAATGTCGAAGGACTGAAGCAATCGTATCAAATCATGTTCGATGCCTATACCCGCATATTCACGCGCTTTGGCTTGGAATTTCGTGCGGTTGCGGCAGATAACGGCGCCATCGGAGGTTCCGGTTCGCATGAGTTTCATGTGATTGCAGATACCGGTGAAGACGCGCTGGTGTATTGCCCGACCTCGGAATTCGCTGCGAATATGGAAGCAGCAGAAGCGCTTGCGTTATTCACTGAGCGTCAAGCTGCGACTGCGTCATTGAAAAAAACTTCAACGCCAGGCAAAGCGAAATGTGAAGACGTTGCCGAGTTTCTTTCGATCCCATTAACTCACACAGTAAAATCGATCGTCTTAACTGTAGAAACTGAAGAAAAACAGCAAGTAAATAAGCAAGTCTGGCTGCTTTTAGTGCGTGGTGATCACGAGCTAAATGAAGTCAAGGTAAGTAAAGTTCCTGGCTTAAAGGATTATCGCTTCGCCACCGAAGATGAAATTGTCGAGCATTTTGGCACAAAACCAGGCTATCTCGGCCCTATCAATACCAAATTGCCGGTTAAAGTAGTTGCAGATCGCACGGTTGCCATGATGGGCGATTTTGTTTGTGGTGCGAATGAAATGGATTTTCATTTTACCGGTGTCAATTGGCTGCGCGATTTAGCGGAACCTATGGTTGCCGATTTGCGTAACGTGGTCGCTGGCGATCCTTCGCCAGATGGCAAAGGTATTTTGGCAATCCAGCGCGGCATTGAAATTGGTCATGTATTTCAGCTTGGGACGAATTATTCGCAAGACATGAAAGCGACTTTCCTGGACGAAAACGGTAAGCCACAATTACTCCAGATGGGTTGTTATGGAATCGGGATTACCCGCATTCTCGGTGCTGCGATCGAACAAAATTATGATAACAAAGGGATAATCTGGCCGACTGCGTTGGCGCCATTTGAAGTCGTACTTTGCCCTATGGGCATGGATAAGAGTGAAGAGGTGAAACTGCAGACTGAGAAATTGTATGCGGAACTCTTGGCAGCTGGGGTCGATGTAATTTTGGACGACAGAGGCCAACGCCCAGGCGCGATGTTTGCAGATTGGGAATTGATCGGTGTGCCACATCGAGTAGTGATTGGTGACCGTGGCTTAAAAGAGGGTAACCTGGAATATCAAGGTCGGCGCGATACTGAAGCTAGCGTGGTGCCACTTGAGCAGATGCTGGCTTTCCTCCAGGCCAAGCTAAGCGGGAAATAATCTTCAAGGATGGCGACTATTTTCAAGTTTTTTTCGATTACGGCAAAACGATCAACATTGCGGAATACTTCATTGGGATTTCTGATTTCTGCCTTGTTGATATGCTCGCCTTCGTTTGCGGGAAATCAAAAAGAAGAGGCGATGGCTGATTCGGTGCGGCTGGCATTGGTTAAGTTAGTGAGTGACTCTAGACCACCGAAAGCGAGTTTCGAGAGTATTGACGAACGCATCAAATATCTGCATTGGCTAGGTGAAATGTCTGATCGTTTGCGGCGACGTTTGCCGGATGCTCAGACCCGCCGTGAATTTTTGGAGACGGTCTGGTATGAATCTACCCGTGCCGGACTTGATCCCGCCATGGTATTGGGTTTGATACAGGTTGAGTCGGCGTTTCGTAAATACGCCACCTCGGTAGTTGGTGCTCGAGGTTATATGCAGGTTATGCCGTTTTGGTCACGCGTGATTGGTGACCGGGATGCGCAAAAGCTATTTCAGATGCAATCGAATTTACGCTATGGCTGCGCGATTCTACGTACTTATATTGATATGGAGGCCGGTAACTTGTATCTTGCGCTAGGACGTTATAACGGTAGTCGCGGGCGTCCGGAATATCCCAATGCGGTTTTGGCTAACTGGAAGAATTGGGAATACAAGAAATAAGTGAGGCACCAGATTGCAATGCAAGCGATTTGAGCAGTATAACAATTTGAACAAACAAAAAAGCCCGCGCGATGCGGGCTTTTTTGTTTGGGATTGGGCTAGCTACTCCCAACTATTACCCAAATCTATTACAATGCGTCGATCCTGAATTAGGAAAGATGACCAGAAATAAGTTTAGTCATTTCAAACATGGAGACTTGTTTCTTACCGCCAAAAACGGCTTTCAATTTGTCATCCGCGTTAATGTTGCGGCGGTTTGCTGCATCTTGCAGATCATGCTTCTTAATGTATTCCCAGATTTTCTTTGTTACTTCAGTACGCGGCATTGGCGCTGCGCCAATAACTGCAGCTAAAGTTGGAGACAAAGTCATCGGTTTCATGAACGCTGCGTTTGGTTTGCGCGCTGGTGCTGCTTTTGCTGCCGCTGGTTTTTTTGCTGCTGCAGGTTTAGCTGCTGCCTTAGGTGCTGCTTTCGCGGCGGCTTTAGGTGCTGCTTTTGCTGCTGCAGGTTTCGCTGCAGCTTTAGCCGCTGGTTTTGCTGCTGGTTTTTTTGCTGCTGTTGCCATAGTGAGGCTCCTTCACAAATAAGGTGGGAAATGCGTCAATTCACGCAGCTCTTATAGTGGTGCGCTTTGCAGAGTGATGCAAGTGTTTTTTGTGGCTTTTTGTAGAAAATGTGTCGGAATCGACAGTGAGAAGCTACTTAGAGCGAAAAAAAAGCCAGAACTCGCTTCCGGCTTCAATTCGTCTAACATTTACTTACTTCTGAAAATTCAATTAAAGGATGCAAATTGAGGTGGAATACGCCCGAAAACATTTCTGTTTTCAGGCGTAAAAACTTGGTATGTGCCGGTCGGTGGTTCTTGTAAAACGCCTAGCGTTTTCCTGGCATCATGCCCTTCATGCCGCGCAACATCTTCATCATACCGCCGCCCTTGAGTTTTTTCATCATGGTTTGCATCTGTTCAAATTGTGCCAGCATGCGATTGACTTCCTGAATTTGTACGCCCGCGCCTGTCGCAATACGACGTTTGCGTGAGGCCTTGATGAGTTCTGGCTTGGCTCTTTCTAGTGGCGTCATGGAGTTAATCATACCTTCCATACGACGTACTTGTTTCTCGGCTTGACCCATATTGGCACCGCTAGCCGCCTGTTGTAATTGGGCTGGTAGCTTATCCATCAGATTAGAAAGGCCACCCATGTTTTTCATTTGCATGAGCTGTTGCTTGAAATCGTTCATGTCGAATTTGCCGCCGACCTTGAGCTTTTGCGCCAGATCTTGTGCAGCGGCGACATCCATGCCTTTTTGTGCCGACTCGACCAAGGCCAGAATATCGCCCATGCCCAAAATACGATTGGCCATGCGGGTCGGGTCGAACGGCTCCAGGCCGTCCAGTTTTTCAGAGACGCCAGCGAACTTAATCGGCTTGCCGGTAATGTGGCGTACCGAAAGTGCCGCACCGCCGCGTGAATCACCATCGAGTTTGGTTAATACCACGCCAGTCAATGGCAAGGCATCGTTGAATGCTTTGGCGGTGTTGACAGCATCTTGACCGAGCATGGCATCCACCACAAACAAGGTTTCGATCGGCGTGACCGCAGCGTGGACGGCGGAGATTTCCTGCATCATGGCTTCATCGATACCGAGGCGACCCGCGGTATCGATGATCAACACATCGTGGTAGTGCTTCTTGGCGAAATCCAGGGCAGCCAGAGCAATATCAACCGGTTTATCAGTTGGCAGCGTAGGGAAGAAGTCGGCACCAGCTTGCGCTGTGACTGTTTGTAGCTGACCAATCGCAGCAGGACGATACACGTCGGCTGAGACCGTCAAGACTTTCTTTTTTTGTTCGCGCAAATATCTTGCCAGCTTACCGACCGTGGTGGTTTTACCTGCACCTTGCAAGCCAGCCATCAGGATGATCGCCGGTGGTTGGCAGGCAAAACTGAGTTGATAAGCGGCTTCGCCCAGATCTGCACCCATTAATGAGGCTAGCTCTTTCTGTACTACGCCAACTAATGCTTGGCCAGGAGTGAGAGAGCTGATGACTTCTTCGCCCATGGCTTTTTCTTTAACGCGGGCTATCAGTTCGCGTACAGCTGGCAATGCCACGTCGGCCTCCAGCAAGGCCATGCGTACTTCACGCAGCATTTCTGCGGTATTGGTTTCTGTCAGACGGGCTTCGCCACGCATGGTCTTGACGACCTTGGCGAGACGTTGGGTGAGATTATCTAGCATGGATGTGGTTCTTAGTAATAAATCAATTAAGCACGGTGCGCTGAACGTAGTCTTACCGTCAATGAGGTCGCTATTTTAACCGATGTCCGCTGAGTGACGACGAAGTCAAGGCCTGGAATAGGTAAAGAGCGCCAGCGACTACCATTAAGCAATAACAACTCCAGGCTGGAAAACCAGGCAGATAAACAAAGTAATTGCGATATTTCGCCATTTCTTAGTGTTACTACTGATGATCACGATGGATTTTTCCTGTTAAATCAAGCAAATGGACAGATGCAATTAGCTGGTGCGAAATTTGCTGCTAAGCCCACAACAATAAGACCGGAGACATCATGAATTTTATTAAAGCTAATATAGCAGCGTATTCTGCTATACAAAAAATGTTGCTGGCCAGCATACTCGTCGGCTGCTCTGTTTTGGTCAATGCTGAAGAGGGTGTGACTGATAACAGCATTCTGATAGGTCAGACCGTAGGCATAACAGGGCAAATTGCCGGCCCGGTAAAAGAAATGATGGCAGGGGCAAACGCCTATTTTTCTGCTATCAATAAAGCCGGCGGTGTACATGGCAGAAAGATAGAGTTGCGTTCGCTAGACGATAAATTTGATCCGGCGCTGGCGGCGGCCAATGCCGAGACCCTGATCAAAAAAGAACATGTGCTGGCGCTCTTCCAATCACGCGGTACTCCGCATACCGAAGCAATCTTGCCCTTGTTGGCCGCAAATAAGATCCCTTTAATCGCGCCTAGTACCGGTGCCATGATGTTTCATCAGCCGATTAGTCCTTACATATTTAATGTGCGCGCCAAATATCAGGATGAAGTGGCGAAAGCGATAGAGCAATTTTCTACCGTAGGCATAAAAAAAATCGCACTGGTGCATGTGGACGACACTTTCGGCAAAGATGGTTTAGCTGGCTTTGAGAAAGCGATGGCAAAGCAAAAAATGACAGCAGTCAGTATTAATAAATTTGATAGGGTAAAAGCGGATTTGGATGGCGTGGTGAATGCGGTAATAAAATCTGAACCGCAAGCGGTAGTAATTATAGGATCAGCGTCGACGACTGCCGATATCATTAAGAAACTGCGCGCACAAAGCGCCAGTGTTCAACTGATGACCTTATCTAATAACGCATCGCAATCTTTTGTGGATACTTTGGGTAGTGCAGGTCAGGGTGTGATGATGTCGCAAATTATGCCGTCGCCAAGTGCATTGTCTAACTTGCTAGGAAAGGAATTCAAGACAATGGCGGCCGACAATGGCGTGAGCCCATCCTATGCAGCAATGGAGGGTTTTGTCGGAGCAAAAGTACTGGTTGAGGGGCTAAAGCGGAGCGGCAGAAATCTAAGCAGGGAAGGATTATTCAAGGCCTTTGAATCTATGCATAAAGTCGATCTGGGTGGTTTGATGGTGAATTATGGCGAGCAGGACCACAGCGGCAGTGAATTTGTCGAGCTCACAATGATCAGTAAAAGTGGTAAGTTTTTGCATTGATTGAATTGGGATGTACCTGAAAATCAGTCTGGAAATGCAGATGTTTTACTAAAAAAAAATCTGGATATTCAGAATAAAAATTAGAGGCATATTTTGTTTTGATGGGTTTTCATCAACTGCACCAAGGAACATCATAGCTAAATCAATCGCTTAGTAAATTATTGGTAACTGGCACGAAGCATGCTCTACAATTTAAACCAAGTACAAAACTCATAGGAGACAAACATGTTCAAAAAAATTAAAGTCGCTGGTTTACTGTTGGCCTTGCTGGCAACTGCGGCACAGGCACAAGAAACCGTCAGACTCGGCAATCTCAAGTTTGCGCATTACGGCGCGGTGTCATATATCAAAGAGATCGCTCCTAAATGCGGTATTAAAGTAGACGAAAAAGTTTTTGCTAAGGGCCTTGATGCCATGCAGGCGGTGATCGCCGGTGAGCTCGATGTGGCGGCAGTTTCTTCAGAGGCGGTGATTTCTGCCCGTGCCAGTGGCACCCCTATTTATCTGGTCGCGGGATTTGCCAAAGGTGGTGCGCGTCTGATGGGCAGAGCGGATCTTGGTATGAAGACTGTGAAAGAGCTCAAAGGTAAAAAGGTCGGTGTCACGCGCGGCGGAATTCAAGAAATATTATTGGCTGCGGAATTATCGCAAAATGGCCTGAGCTACTCGGATCAGCCTGGCAAAGATGTGCAAATTATTTATCTGGGTTTTCCTGATTTGAATCAAGCTTTGTTGGGCAAAAATCTTGATGCCATCATGCAATCTGAACCTTATTCATCGCAGGCGATTAGCAAAGGCTTTGGTAATGAAATCATCAAACCTTACGACACACCGATCGGCGAACCGGTACGTACCATGGTCGTTACAGAAAAATTCTACAAAGAACATCGTCCCTTAGCCGAGAAATTTATGCGCTGCTTCGTCGAAGCGACCAAAACTTTTATCGATAATCGCGATATCGCCGAAAAATATGTGCGCGAAAATATGTTCAAAGGTCAGGTCAGCCATGAAGATTTTATTAATGCGATAGAGAATTCACCTTACTCTTATGACATTACTGCCGAACACATCCAGATCACTACTGATCTGATGCAAAAGTACGGCGTAAGTAAAATGGCCAAACCACCAGTTGCCAAAGACTGGGTGAAGACTGACTTGTTGGAGCAAGCTAAAAAGAGTTTGAACGTCAAATAATTTGTCTGACAATTTGTCAGATGAGTGCCACTTAATGCAAGGGCATCTCGCAAAAAAGGAAATCATATGAAAGTGAATTGGCGTGAAATCGGCGCAGGCTTAGTCGTACCCATAGTTCTCATTGCTCTCTGGCAGTTGGTAACTAGTATGGAATGGGTCAATGCGCAAATATTACCTTCGCCCTGGGCGGTGGTAAAAAAATGGGTGGAATATGCCTCGCCATATGAAAAATATGATGCTGCCAGCATGAGTTATTTGCGTTGGCTGGTATCGGGTGAATTGATACGTGACACCATGGGTAGTATGTATCGCGTGTTGGTTGGCTTTGTGGTGGGGGCCGGTTTAGCCTTGCCCTTGGGTTTGGCGATGGGCTCTAGTCAGCGTGTGTATGCATGGATGAATCCCATGATGCAAGTATTGCGTCCGATACCGCCGATTGCGTATATCCCTTTGTCGATATTGTGGTTTGGTTTAGGCAATCCCCCAGCGATTTTTTTGATTGCGATCGGTGCGTTTTTCCCGGTGTTAATGAATACCATCGCCGGTGTGCGCCATGTCGATAGCATCTATATCCGTGCTGCACGTAATTTAGGTGCCAATCAACGTACCTTATTTGTGCGCGTAATGCTGCCAGCCTCAGTGCCTTATATATTGTCGGGGGTGAGGATTGGTATCGGTACCGCTTTTATAGTCGTGATCGTATCGGAAATGATTGCCGTGAATAACGGTCTGGGATTTCGTATTTTAGAAGCGCGTGAATATTTTTGGTCAGACAAGATTATCGCCGGCATGCTTAGCATAGGCATGTTAGGGCTTGCGATTGATCTGGCCATGAATAAACTGAATAATCATTTGCTGCGCTGGCACCGTGGTTTGGAGAATTAAGAT
>JANYFV010000373.1 GCA_025359635.1 Undibacterium sp.
CAGCAAGTTCTTTGAAGCGCATAAACGCAGCATTAACTTCGGTCTCAGATTCTAATGCAATACCTAATTCCTGGAGGCGCTGCTTAAACGCATTTCGACCTGATAATTTACCAAGAACAATTTTATTCGCCGCCCAGCCCACATCTTCTGCACGCATAATTTCATAGGTATCACGCGCCTTCAAAATACCATCTTGATGAATGCCAGAAGCATGCGCAAATGCGTTTGCACCGACCACTGCCTTATTTGGCTGCACAGTGAAACCAGTAATTTGCGATACCAATTTCGACGTCGCCACGATTTGAGTGGTATCGATGCCAAAATCGAGCTTGAAGTAATCCTTACGCGTGCGCACTGCCATGACGATCTCTTCCAGTGCTGTGTTACCTGCACGCTCACCCAGACCGTTAATCGTACACTCGACCTGACGTGCACCACCTATCATCACGCCAGCCAAAGAATTCGCCACTGCCATACCAAGATCATTATGACAATGTACTGACCACACTACTTTGTCTGAGTTAGGAATGCGTTCACGCAAGGTTTTGAGAGTGTTGCCATACAATTCCGGAACGGCATAACCAACGGTATCAGCGAAATTAATTGTAGTGGCGCCTTCCTTGATCACCGCTTCAATTACCCGACACAGAAAATCAATATCCGAGCGACTAGCGTCTTCCGGACTAAATTCAACATCGTCGGTAAATTGACGGGCAAAACGCACCGCCTGTATCGCCTGCTCCAACACCTGGTCCGGACTCATGCGTAACTTCATCTCCATATGCAGTGGTGAGGTTGCGATAAAGGTATGGATACGCTTGCGCTCGGCTCCGGCTAGGGCTTCTGCCGCACGCGAAATATCCCTGTCATTGGCGCGCGAAAGCGAACAGATAATCGGCTCTCTCACCGCCAAAGAAATTGCCTTGATTGATTCAAAATCGCCCTGCGAAGCTGCGGCAAATCCAGCCTCGATCACATCGACTTTCAAGCGCTCTAGTTGACGCGCAATGCGGACTTTTTCGTCCTTGGTCATTGATGCACCGGGCGATTGTTCGCCGTCACGCAAAGTAGTATCGAAGATGATGAGTTTGTCTGCCATGTCTGCTCTCCAGAGGAATAAATGGTAAAAATAATGAATGAAATACTTTTTTCCGAATACTTTTTCTCCGCCCCTTGCAAGACACGCATGGGTGAGAAAACTATTCAGATTGTGGGGGTATGGGATTTAGCGCGTTACCGCACTAGTAGATTTAGTGCAGCGAATGCAGCAAGCGCAAGTAGCGATAGCAGACCGGATAGGTCTGCCTTAGCTGGTGTTACGAAAGAGTCGAATGCAAAGTTCATTGAATGACTATAAACGCGATTTCAATAAAGCGCAAGAATTTATAGCTGCACATTCTCATCTTTTGCTACATCGCTACCGTTGTGCAATAGCGCTGTAACCAGGTAAAACAAAATCCCCTATTTATCGTCGTGATGATCAACAGTCGTTTGAACAATACTGATAGGCCGACCACTACGCCAGCGCCACAACAGTACTATATAACCCGACAAACCATACAAAACAAATAAACCAAACAAAACTCGATGCGGGTCGCTGACAATCGCTACATAGCCAAGCACAATTAAAAGTGGCGCTATGAAGGGCACTGAGCCGCGCAAATTGACGTCTTTAAAGCTATAAAACGGAACGTTCGTCACCATCGTCAAGCCAGCAAACAAGGTGATGCTCCAGGCGCTCCAGCTCAAATCTGCACCCTTGAAGCCCATATCATCCATCATCAAAATGAAGCCAGCGACCAAAGCTGCTGCGGCCGGACTAGGTAAGCCTTGAAAATAACGTTTATCGACTACGGCAATATTCGTATTGAAACGTGCCAAACGCAGCGCACCACAGGCGCAATACACAAACGCCGCGAGCCAGCCAAGCTTGCCCATGCCTTTGAGTGACCATTCGAAGACGATCAACGCGGGCGCAGCGCCAAAAGAAATCATGTCAGACAAACTGTCGTACTGAGCACCAAATTCACTTTGAGTATTCGTCATGCGTGCCACTCTGCCATCCAGGCTGTCGAGCACCATGGCGGCAAAGATAGCGAATGCCGCCTGTTCGAAACGTTGCGTCATCGCCATCACAATTGCATAAAAGCCGCAAAACAAGGCGGCGGTGGTAAATGCATTTGGTAAAAGGTAAATTCCACGCCTAGGTTTAGCGCGCGGAGCAAATTCATCTCTTGCGACAACAGTCTGCGACAATTTTTTTGCACCTCGTGGGAAAAACTTAAAATTTCCCTTGGGTTGACGTTTTTTTAATGAAGACATGCATCTATTCTATGAAAAGGGGATCGATTTGATCGTCAATCAAGACGACAAATAACATCACCTGACGACCAAAAGACTGGAGTATAACCGCGATTGAAGCCAAGTAAAACCAAACGCTAAGCAAACGGCCTGCAGATTTTTAAGCCTGCAGGCCGTAATTTTGTGCATTAGTGAAAGGCTTACAACGCTTGTTTAAGCTGTTCCAAAATCGCCGGATTCTCCAGAGTAGAAATATCCTGAGTAATTTCTTCACCTTTCGCTAACACCCGCAACAGGCGACGCATGATCTTGCCCGAACGGGTTTTTGGCAAATTGTCACCAAAACGAATTTCTTTGGGTTTGGCGATCGGGCCAATTTCTTTGGCAACCCAATTACGCAACTCTGTCGCGATCTGTTTGGCTTCGTCACCCGTCGGGCGACTGCGTTTCAAGACTACAAACGCGCAAATCGATTCCCCCGTCGTATCATCAGGCTTACCGACAACAGCAGCTTCAGCCACCATAGGGTTAGCGACCAATGCCGATTCAATTTCCATGGTCCCCATACGGTGGCCAGAAACATTGAGCACGTCATCGATACGACCGGTAATCGTGAAATAACCGGTATCTTTATTGCGGATCGCACCATCGCCCGCCAAATACACTTTGCCGCCAAATTCTTCAGGAAAATAACTTTTCTTGAAGCGCTCATCGTCACCCCAGATAGTACGTATCATTGAAGGCCAAGGGCGTTTCACGACCAAGATACCGCCCTGCCCATTCGGTAAATCATGGCCGGTTTCATCAACAATCGCAGCCATAATTCCTGGCAATGGCAAGGTACATGAGCCTGGCACCAGAGGTGTTGCACCTGGCAACGGTGTCATCATATGACCGCCAGTTTCGGTTTGCCAAAATGTGTCGACGATGGGGCATTTTTCACCACCAATGTTTTTGTAATACCACATCCAGGCTTCCGGATTAATCGGCTCTCCGACCGATCCCAGCAAGCGTAATGACGACAAGTCATATTTATTCGGATGAATCTCAGCATTGCCATCGGCCGCCTTAATCAGCGAACGGATAGCCGTCGGTGCTGTGTAAAAAATACTGACTTTATGTTTTTGTATCGTATCCCAGAAACGTCCGGCATTTGGATAGGTAGGAATCCCTTCAAACACGATTTCAGTCGCGCCCACCGCCAACGGTCCGTAAGTGATGTAAGTATGGCCTGTAACCCAACCTATGTCGGCAGTACACCAGAACACATCGGCTGGCTTGATATCGAAGGTCCATTTCATCGTCAACACCGCCCACAGCAAATAACCGCCGGAAGAATGCTGTACGCCTTTTGGCTTACCGGTAGAGCCGGAAGTGTAAAGAATAAATAGCGGATGCTCGGC
>JANYFV010000416.1 GCA_025359635.1 Undibacterium sp.
TGCATGACAGACTCCGTAGTTGAAGAGTCTTTGAAGGTACGCAGCTAGTGTGCGGCAGGTATGCGTTTTGTGTGAAGTGACGAAATTATCATGAAGAAAAATCGCTCGGGCAATCATGCCCAAGCGACTTACTATTTAGAAATATCGATTTTGCGTTGCATGCATGGCGCTCAATGTCAAACCTCAGGCTCCCAAGCGTATCGGCAGAGCGTGTGCATACTCAGGTTCCATCAATTGCTGTTTAATTTCACCCGGCAACGGAAACCAACGCAGGTTTTCTGCTTCTGCCGACAGTACCGGATCTTCCACATCAATAGCGGCGATGGATGTGCTCATTTCATCCGCAATTTTCAAGGCTTCAGTCAGATAACTTTGCAGCGCCGTTTCCGGGTCTGTCGCATGCTGCCTGCGGTAGCTGAGTAAGCCTTCAGGATACGATAAATCGTGCAGGCTGAGTACCGGGCTAGGTCGGCCTTTACGGTGCACCCATTGCCCGCTTTGCGGATCGAAGCGGTAGTGTGGCAGCATTTTCCAGCCATGTTCGGCGACAAATTCAACGGCGTTCAAGAGAAAATTAAATACTGTTTCAGAAATAAAATAGTTGAAATTAATTCTGACCCAGCCCGGCTTGACACCTTCTTGCCCGGCTAAAATCGCGCATTGAAAACGCTGTGACGTCCCGCTATCTATGCCTAATAATCGATGGCCATACGGGCCAGCACAAGAGCAACCGCCACGTGCCTGTACGCCGAGTAAATCATTGAGTAAGGCGACCACGAAATTGTGATGCAGATAGCCATCCTTATGCCGGATCATGAAACTGACGATGGAGAGACGCCAGGCATCGAGGTTACCTAATACATGAATCTTTGGATTGAGTTTCCATTGGGCGATGGCGCGATGAATGAAAGATTCTTCGCGCTCGCTGATGGCTTCGTAGCCGACCGCTTCTTTCAATTGAAACACCAGGCCGGCGCGTATCGATTCTATAATTGCAGGCGTGCCGCCTTCTTCTCTATGCACCGGGTCGTGATGGTATTCGTGGCCGAGCGGCGTGACAAAAGCCACCGTGCCGCCACCCGGAGCGGTGGGCACCCGATTGGAAAATAATTTTTTCTTGGCGAGCAAGACACCGGGCGTACCCGGGCCGCCAATAAATTTATGGGTGGATAAAAATACCGCATCCATGTAGACCAAAGCGCTGTCGCCGGGCTGCGCCGGGCTGTTCATTTCTATCTTGACATAGGGTGCCGAGGCGGCAAAATCCCAAAATGCCAGCGCGCCGTAACGATGTAAAAGCATGCCAACACTGGGCGTATCAGTGCCGATACCGGTGACATTCGAGGCGGCAGAAAAACTGCCTATTTTGAGTGGTCTGTCCTGATATTTAATCAGCTGTTGTTCAAGATTATTCAGGCAGACATGGCCATCGGCATCTTCATCAATGGTGACAACATCGGCAATCGATTCACGCCATGGTAATTCGTTGCTATGGTGTTCATAGGGGCCAATAAATACCACTGGTCGTTCATTTGGCGGGATGTGTTGATTGAGTTGATAACGGTCGTCCAGATTAGCAGGCAAGCGGATATTTAGCGCATCGACCATCTTGTTAATCGCCGAGGTTGCGCCAGCGCCGCAAAAGATCACACAGTCGTCATCGCTACAGGCGGTTGCCTTGGCGATGATGGCGCGAGCGTCTTCACGAAAGCGGGTAGTTTGCCGGCCGGTGCCCGAGGTTTCAGTGTGCGTATTGGCATACAGCGGCATGACTTCGTTACGGATGAAATCTTCGATAAATGACAAAGAACGGCCAGACGCGGTGTAATCGGCATAGCTCAGACGGCGCGGGCCATATGGGCCGTCGATCACCGTGTCATCACCGATGATGGAATGTCTGATGGTGTCAATTAAACGATTTTTGTTATTGTTCATGAAAGGTCCAGAAAAATTCAAATACGATCAGAGAATAATAGTTCTTGATAAGTTACAAGGCTCAACATGCGCATTAACGTCATTCTCGCGCAGGCGGGAATCTAGTTCGTTCATCGTGCGTGGCGTCAATATTGGTGCTACGCACGATGTAAATTCTGGATTCCCGCCTGCGCGAGAATGACGAGAAATCCTTTGTCGTTA
>JANYFV010000428.1 GCA_025359635.1 Undibacterium sp.
CGAGTTTCGTTCATTTCCCATTTTTTGCCCTGCACAGACGGGAACCCGAAGGGCAGCGAATTGCGGTCGCCTTCTTTTGCTTACATTTTCTTGGCGAAGCAAGAAAAGTAAGTAGCCGCCGGTCTACCACCGGCCGGTAATCGAAAAGTAGCAACAGAAATTAACAAGACTTACGAGTAAAGATTCCCACCTTCTAATTAGAAATTTCACCTTCCCATGGCACACAGACTTCAAGATAAAGTAGCAATCGTCACCGGCTCCACACTAGGCATAGGCAAGGCGATTGCACGCCTGTTTGTCGCAGAAGGTGCGTATGTCGTCATCAATAGCCATACAGACGACGAGGCTGCCACTGCCATAATGCAAGAGTTAGGCGAAGAGCGTTGCATGTTTGTAAAAGCCGATGTCGCCGATGCGACCGCGATGGCTGATCTGGTGGCAAGGACAATACAACGCTTTGGCCGGCTTGATGTGCTGATTAACAACGCTGGCATGAATGTATTTGCGGATCCATTGACGATGACATCCGAACAATGGCAACGTTGTTTTTCGGTTGATCTGGAAGGCGCATGGAATGCCATCAAAGCTGCTTTGCCTGGCATGCTGGCGCAAGGTGCCGGGAATATCGTGAATATCGCTTCGGTCCATGGCCATAAGATCATTCCAGGGTGCTTTCCGTATCCGGTAGCCAAGCATGCATTGATCGGGTTGACCCGTTCACTGGGGATAGAATATGCAGCAAGCGGGATACGCGTGAATTCGATTTCACCTGGCTTGATTTTGACTGAGGCGATAGAAAACTGGTTCGTCAATAGTCCAGATCCCGAGGCAACCCGCAAGCGCCAGACCAATTTATTACCGTGCAAACGTATAGGGCAACCGGAAGAAGTGGCGTATACGGCGCTCTTTCTGGCCACTGATGAAGCGCGCTTTATCAATGCAACCGATATCCTGATTGACGGTGGGCGTTCGCAACTTTATCATGAGTGAACAGTGATACTAGCGAACCCAGTGAACCCCCATGTCTGATCCACGTTCTGACCGTTTTGTCCGCTCGCACTTAAAGATCCGCCATCTGGTGCTGTTGGTTGAATTGGGTGTGCATGGTTCTGTTTTACATGCTGCTGCTGCTGCCAATCTGACCCAGCCGGCTGCCTCCAAATTACTCGGCGAGCTCGAACACGCATTAGGCATCCCATTATTTGAACGTCTGCCGCGTGGCGTCGTGCCTACGCGTTACGGCGAAGTCATGATACGGCGCGCCGGTGCAGCGTTGGCCGAGATGGATGCAGCACATCAAGAGGTGATGGAGCTGCTCTCTGGTCTCACTGGCCGGGTGGCAGTCGGTACAGTCTTGACACCATCGACCAGTCTGTTACCTGAAGCCGTAAAATTGCTCAAGGCGCGTTCTGCCAGGGTGCATGTTTCTATCACGGTCGATACCAGCAAGTTGTTGATTGAACGTCTGCGTGCAGGGAGTTTAGATCTCGTGATCGGGCGTATTCTTGACACCGAATCTGCCGCTGAACTGAACTTTGAACCGATCACCGATGAGCCCCATAGCTTGATCGCCCGTGCCGGGCACCCATTGGCACAGCACCCTAATTTGCAGTTGGAAGATTTGGTGCATGAAGGTTGGATTTTGCCACCTGGTGGCAGCATTCTGCGCGACCGACTAACCGCACTATTTTTATCCCATGGACTAGATCAGCCTGGCGAAATTGTAGAAACCATGGCCTTGCCCGTGATTGCCAATCTTTTGCTAGATAGCGACATGGTGGTGGCTTTACCAGAAGAGCTGATTAGTCAATATCTTGAAACCGGATTGCTAACGGTACTTCCCTACGATCTGGGCTTGCGTATGGATTGGTACGGCATCATCACACGAAAAAATCACAAGCTATCGCCAGGTGCCGAATCCATGCTGGTCATGTTGCGCGAAATCGCCGCAAAAAAATACTCACCGCGCGCTGTTTAGCGTTACATCAATGTGCTCAAATTGTTCTGACGCGGTCATTCTCGACCGCGCGGGAATGACGATGTCAGGTATGTCGTGTTTGTTTAGCTTGCATAAATACATCTCCAAATAAATCTCAAAAAAATCAAACAAAAAGACATGTTTTTTTGAAAAATTTGATGCAAAAATGCCACAGGACGCATCGAAAAGCACACACGCATTTTGTCAGGATATTGCCTCTTCTCCCATTGTAAAACCTATTTTCAACAAGCTATATGTATTCTGTATATCAATCGCGAAATAATCTATTAGATTGATGTTTATGTATCGAATACGATCAATTCAAGCTCCGGACGCATCAAGCGAGTGGACATCAAAAGCAGCCAACGATTTGGCGCATTTTTATAAAATTGGAGAATTATATGAAACAAAAAAAATTAAGCTGGTTGATTAGCGCCATGTTCATCGCGCCTGTTGTCGCTGGTAGCGCACTGGCGCAACAAGCAGCAGTTGCACCAGTAGTAGATAGCGATTTGCAACAAGTCACAGTCACCGGTATTCGTGCCTCGGTGCGCAGCGCGCTGGCGACTAAAGAAGCCTCCAACAGTATTGTTGAAGTAGTCGCTTCAGAAGATATCGGTAAATTGCCTGATACCACCATTGCTGAGTCTCTTGCACGTTTGCCCGGTATGTCGGCCGGTATGGATCGCGGCAACGCCAGCCAGATCGTCGCACGTGGCATGGGTCCACGTTTCATCGGTGCTACCCTCAATGGCCGTGAGCTGGCATCGTCAGAGCCTAACCGTGCAGTTCGTTTCGAGCAGTTTCCATCGGAGTCGCTGAGTGGTGCGACCGTGTATAAAACCCAGGCTGCCGACGTCGTCGAAGGCGGTATTGCCACATCGATTGATCTGCAGACCGTGAGCCCGCTGAAGTTTAAAGAGCGCCAAGCCTCGCTGAAGGTGGATGTACTGCATTACGCGATTGCCGATAAAGTCGAGGGCTCCAAGGGCAATCAACCGCGCGTTGGCGGTATTTATATTGATCAATTTCTCGATAAAACAGTCGGTGTTGCGCTCGCCTTTAGCCATCAGGTGCAGCCATCGATTGAAAAGAACATCCATACCGGTAATTTCAACGAAGATCATTCGGTCGATCTCACTGGCGATGGCAAGGTTGACAGGGCGCCATGGGGTTTGGGTGACGGTGTAAAAAGAGGTACGGACACGCGTTCCAGCGTGCTTGGTAAGCTTGAGTGGAAGGCTAGTCCGAATGCCTTCATCACTGCCGATGTGTATTACGCCAAGGCGAAGATTGATGAGCCGGGTTTTGGCCGTTGGCTAGGCGGCAATGCCAATGGCACTGGCAACTGGGATGGTGGGCAGACCGCCGATTTCAGCAACGTCGATTCGCGTAATGGTTATGTCGTCGGTGCCTCAGTCAAAAACGTAGGGGTAGTTGCCAACGACACCGTCTGGATTCAGGACATGGATAATCTGGCTGGCGGTTTGAACGGAAAGTTCAATGTCGGCGATTGGAAATTAGAGACTGATCTGTCGACCTCACGTGCCAGTCGCGATAGCCAGTGGAGCGATGTGCGTTTTAATTCTCTCACCGGTCACACCATGACATGGTCGGTCACCAGCCCGGAGAACATGAATTATAACTACGGATTCGACACGGGCAATCCAGCTAATTACGGCGCTAATTCACCGACTCTGTACATCGATACCAATGGGCATCTCAAAGATAGCCTGAGCGGCTTTCATGTGAACGGTTCACGTGCCTTAGATCTGGGCTTGATCGAGCGCATTAAGTTCGGTGCCCGCCTGACCGATCGCGAAAAATCTTACAATCAAACTACATGGAATGTGGCGCCTAAGACCGGTAGCACGATTCCTAACTCGGCCTACCATACCGTACACGTTGATGGCATGCCAGATACCATCGTATTGAATGATTTTTACGGTACTGTCGCGTCCGTCTACGGCGCAAATGCATTAGATGCCAGCGGACGCACACCTACCGATGACGATCTCAAAGCCGGTTGGCGCGTCAAAGAGCGCTCAAGCTCGCTGTATGCTCAAGCAGACCTCAACGGTGATCTGTTCGGAAAACCAGTGCGTGGTAACGCAGGCGTGCGGGTAGTACATACGCGCCAAACTGGTGATGGCCTGGGCTCTGAAGTTGTTGGAGGTTGGGTGCAGCAGGCCGACGGTAGCTGGAAAGATACCGGACCAATACGAAATATTCTGACACCAATTTCAGATGGCACCTCGTATACCCGAGTGCTGCCGAGCATGAACCTCATCTTTAGTATGACAGACGAGCAGCAGCTGCGTTTCAGTATGGCTCGTGCCATGTCGCGCGCACCTCTCGACGAGATGCGCGGCGCGCAAAACATTACCCGTCCAACTAATCCGGCCGAGCCACTCACTGGCGGCGGTGGTAATCCCGAATTGCTGCCGATGATGGCGAATCAGCTGGATCTGGCGTATCAATGGTACTTTGGTAAAGGCAACCTGTTCTCGGTTGGCACATTCTACAAGCAGGTCGACCGCTACATCACCATCACGCAAGATAAAACCAAGATGGTCAGCGCTGACCCGACTCTTAACGGGCGAGATGCAGTGTTCACGCGTTCTGCTAACGGCAAGGGTGGTGAAATCCGTGGACTAGAGCTGGTCTACCAACAGAGCTTTAGCAATTTGCCAGCGCCGTTTGATGGCCTGGGTGTGTCGAGCAACTATTCCTACACCACCAGTAACATCAAAGAGGCTGTGCCGACTGCCGCGCCGTTTCCTATCGAAGGCCTGGCAAGACACCTCGGTGGTGTAACCCTCTGGTATGAGAAAGCCGGTTATGAAGCCCGTGTCTCGGCAAATTACCACAGTGCGGTGGCACGCACGCCAACCTGGACCACCGGTGCGTTGATTATCAATAATGCAGAAACCTGGGTCTCGATGAACTTTTCTACGTATCTGACATCGCAACTCCAACTGCGTTTTGGTATCGAGAACCTGACCAACCAGAAAGTGGTGTACACCAGCGCGAACAATCCGGCATCGATAGAGGTGACTGAATTTGGCCGTCGCTTTAATTTGGGCTTGTCCTACAAGATGTAAGCCGTGCATCGCGATAAATTCAATTTTCGGGCGCATACCTTCGTAGTCAGTGATAAATGAGATGCCCGCAATACCGGCGTATTGCGGGGCTTCATTGTCAAACTCTGCCTCGGTCTGCATCCCGAGAATTGAATT
>JANYFV010000459.1 GCA_025359635.1 Undibacterium sp.
GCATTGCTTACAATCAAAAGCAATCAAACGAGTCAGGTTCGCATTGTTTTATCTCATTAAGCAGCGATCCACAAGTATTTTTAAACCGATCCCGCGTCCTGGAATCAAAAGGGTCAGGTTCGCATTGTTTTATCTGGCGCAATTAAATGGGTCGGGTATTGGTTTTTAACTCGCCTTCTTGCCCTAGATGTCAACCTCGTTGTCGTCTAAAGTAGTTGTGGATTTTTCCACCATAGCCACCTTCTAACAATGATCTGATGATATATTGTCATCACATCAAAATCGGGAGCTACGCGTGGCACAATTTTCCAAGAAAACTCTAGGCATTGTTTTGTTAGCCGCTGCTGTTGGCGCTGCTGGTGCTGGCATGTGGTGGATGAAGAAAAATAAGGCGGTACGCCCGGTTACCGGCGAGGCGATCGTGGCTAATCCCGATGCACCTTTTGATGTCACTAGTTGTCTGGCCCGTTTGCATGATGATCAGCCGGCTTTGGCGGTGATGTTTTCGCAAAGTGTGGATGCTGATCAGGCTTTGGATAAGTTGATTGAGGTCTCCGATCTGGGCGATCTTAAAGCTAAACCTAGCCAGCCTAAAAAAACCGATGCGGCTGCTTCTGCCTCCAAACCTAGCGATCTGGTCAAAGGCGGCTGGATCGTTTCGGATAATCCGCATGTCTTGCTGTTCCCGTTTGTGAAGGCCGGGCATCAGTACAAGATCAATCTGAACGCTGCACTGGCGGCGGGTTCTGGTAAAAAACTCGATAAAGTGCATAGCTGCGATGTCGTCAGTGATGAGATGGCGCCGTCGTATTTTTTCGCTAGCAAGGGTACGGTTTTACCCGCTGGATTAAATGGCGGCTTGCCTGTGGTGACGGTGAATATCCCTGAAGTCGATGTTGAATTCTTGCGCATTTCTCCGGAAAAAATTCCTAAATTTATCGATATGGTGGTGGGTAAGAACCGCAATAACGCCAATCAAAATAATGACGAAGAGGGCGGCGAAACTGCCGAGAGCGGTGATGGTGAGGGCGATGGTAATTATTATGATTACTGGAGCAATCGCAATAAACTTAAAGGCTTGACCTCGGGCTGGCAACTGAATGCCTTGCAAGGCATCGCGCAAAGCGTGTATCAAAATCGCTTTGTTACCAGCGAATTGCCGAACAGTCGCAAGGTCAGTTTTTTACCTGTTGAGAAAATCAAGGAACTCAAGGAACCTGGCATCTATGTTGCCGTGATGCGCCGTCCGGGTTTTTATGATTATGATTACCAGGTGACTTACTTCTACGTCAGCGATATCGGCTTGCATGTGCGCAGGCAAGTTAAACAGACGGATGTGTTTACGACTTCACTCAAGGATGGCAAGGCGCAAGGCGGTATCGAGCTTGAAGTCTTGGGTGGTGAAGGTAAGGTGCTGTTGCGTGGCAAGACTGATGGCGATGGCCATGGTATTTTGCCGGGCTTGCCGAATGCTGCACGCCTGTTGTTGGCGCGCCGCGCCAGTGAAGTCTCTATCATCGCCTTGCAAGAACCCGGTTTGGATTTGGCTGAATTTGATATCGGCGGGCATTTGCCGCGCGATGCAAAACTGTTTGCCTGGTCGGGTCGTGATCTGTATCGCCCCGGTGAAAAATTCACCGCCTCCTTAATGGCGCGCACGGCCGAAGGCGTGGCTTTGCCACCGGCACCGATCAAGGTCGATTTGAAAAAACCTAGCGGCGATGTGGTCAGCTCGACCATCTGGCAGCCGAATCCCAAGACGCCCGGTTATTTGCAAAACACGATAGATCTGCCGCTCGATGCGGCAACCGGTAAATGGAGCCTGGAGTTCCGCGCTGACCCTAGCGCCAAGCGCCCCGATTCTATCTACAGCTTTCAGGTCGAAGAGTTTTTGCCTGAGCGTATGAAGCTCACTTTGAAAACTGACGACAAGCCTTTAGGCGATGGCGATAATTTTAGCGTTGCTGTACAAGGCGATTATTTGTACGGCGCGCCGGCATCGGGCAATCGCTTGCTTGGCAGCGTGGCGCAAGAGCGTGCGCGTAATCCTCTACCCAAAGAATGGCCGGGATTTATCTTCGGTGACTTTGCTGATGATGCGAATAAAGCGCGTGCCGAGATCGAGGAAACTGCGCTGGACGAGACTGGCAAAGCCGAGGTCGATGTGCCATTTACTGCAAATGCCAAATCGCCATTGCGCGTGCGTGCTTCGTTTAGTTTATTGGAATCTGGTGGCCGCCCTGTGGTGCGTTCAACCGAACGCTTGTGGTGGCCAGCCAAGGCGATGATCGCGGTGCGCCCGATGTTTGAAAAAGACGTGGCACGCGAAGGCAGCATGGCAGAGTTTGAACTGATACGCGTGGCCGCCAATGGCAAGTTCCAGGCCATCAAACAAGCGCCGTTTAAACTGGTGCGTGAAGACCGCCAATATTACTGGCGTTACGATGCCGGACGTGGCTGGCATTCGGGTTATTCTGAAGCCGAAGAGACTGTCCACGCTGGTGCCCTGGAACTGAATAACCGCGCCAAGATTACTGTGCCTGTGACCTGGGGTACCTATCGCTTGGAAGTCACTGATCCGGAGACGAAATTGGTCTTGCGCTACCGCTTCTATGCGGGCTGGAATGCGCAAGATAGCGAGAGCGTAGGTAACCGCCCAGACCGAGTGCGCCTGCAACTGGAAGGCGCGCCTGCAAAACCTGGGTCAGACATTAAACTTAAGATCATTCCGCCGCACGACGGCGAAGCTTTGGTCCTGGTCGAGGCCGATAAAGTTTTGTGGAGTAAACGCGTGTCGGTCACGACCGATGGCACCACGCTCAGTATCCCTATCGACAAGAGCTGGAACCGCTCTGACATGTATGTCTCTACTGTGGTATTTCGACCCGGTAGCCAGGGCGATAAAGTCACACCCGCACGTGCGGTCGGCTTGACCTGGTTGCCCTTGGCACGTGAGACCCGCAAGCTCAAAGTGAGTGTGACTGCACCGGCGCAAGTCGAGCCAGAAAAACGCATGCTGGTTAAAGTAAAAGTGGATGGCGCAGCAGGCAAAAAAGCCATGGTCACGGTATCCGCAGTTGATGTTGGTATCCTCAATATCACCAGTTTTAAGACCCCTGATCCGTTTGATTTTTTCTTCGGAAAACATCGTTTTGGCGCCGAGTTGACCGACATTTATGGCAAGTTGATTGAGCGCATGGATGGCACACCCGGCAAGATTAAATGGGGCGGGGACGCCAGCAAGCGCGACACCAAAAGCATGCCGAAAAAAGTCAAGCTGGTTGATCTGTTCTCCGGCCCGGTGCTGCTCAATGATAAAGGTGAAGCCGATGTCGCTTTGAATATTCCTGATTTCAACGGCAGCTTGCGTGTGATGGTGGTGGCTTCTACCGATGAGGCATACGGCAGCGCCGATAAGGAAGTCGTCGTTAGCGCACCTATCGTGGCCGAGATCGCGATGCCGCGCTTCATTGGTCCTGGTGATACTTCAACCATGGCGCTCGACGTCACGAATATGATGAAGGACGAGCAAACCGTCAGCGTGAAACTCTATGCAGATAAATTGTTGAAAATCGCCGATGGTGAACGCAGCCTGAAACTCGCGCCTAAACAGCGCAATATCTTGCGTTTCAATGTTGAATCGAATGAACCGTTTGGCCTCTCGCGGATTAGCTTGGATGTGAAAACCGCGGGTGCCAAACCGGTGGTGATCCATCGGGAATTCGCCTTGCAAATCCAGCCGCCGGTGCCGCGCGAACAAGATGCGCGCCGCCTGCGTATTGAGCCGGGTGCAACGCAAAAACTTGATGCGAATATGGTCGAACGTTTTTACCGTGGCTCGGCCACTTTAAGCGTGAGTATGTCGAACCGCCCACCTTTGAATGTGCGCAGTATCGTCAAGGGATTGCTCGATTATCCGTATGGCTGCCTGGAGCAAACCACCAGCGCGGCATATCCACATGTGTTCATCGATGAAGAGGGCGCCAAGGCGGTAGGGCTGGCACCGCACACACGTGAGCAAAGGGCGCAATTCATCGAAGGTGCGATCGGTCGTATCGCCGGCATGCAAGGTGCAGAAGGCGGCTTCCGTTTATGGAATGGCGATAGCGGTAGTTATGAAGGCTGGCTCACACCGTATGTCACCAGCTTCTTGAGCGATGCACGTGAGGCTGGTTTTAATGTGCCGGAAGAAATGACCAAGCGCGCGCAAAAATGGATGGTAGATAAGTTGAACGCAGCCAGTAGCCAGTTTTCACCCTTGCCTGCCGCGGTCAAGCCCGATGCCAATGGCCGCTACGATTGGCGCGATTACGATCTGATACGCAATAGTCATCAACGCTTTGCCGAACTGGCGCATATCGGCTACATGCTGGCACGCGATCAAAAAGCCTCGTTGGCATCGCTACGCCTGTTGCATGACAGCTATCGCGACCGCGCTAAGTCACCTTTGCCCCTGGTGCATTTAAGTATCGCCTTAAGCTTGATGGGCGACCAAAAACGCGCCGATGTCGCCTTGAACGAAGCGATGAATAAGCCCTACGGCGTACGCACCGATTGGGAGTGGGATTGGCTAGGTGATTACGGTACGGCAGTGCGCGATCAAGCACTGTCTTACGCGCTGTTGTCACGCCATAAAATCACCCACCCGCAACGCGAACTCTTGCTGACTAATCTGGCCGATCGATTAGGTAAACCACGCGGCTATTTCTCAACCCAGGAACGTATCGCCCTGTTCTTAGCCGCGCGCGCCGCCGGTGGTACGGTGACAGAGCCTTGGGAAGCAATATTAAAAACCGCCGATGGCAGCACGACTTTGAGTTCGAAGAACAGCGAGAGCCGCAGCTTCGATCCGGCGCTGGCATTAAAAGGCATCACGCTAGAAAACAAAGGAGCGAATGCACTCTGGATAGAAATTGAATCCAGCGGCTACCCATTGAAATTGCCAATTCCTAGCACAGAAAAAATCAGTCTGGAACGCAGCTGGTTCACGACAGATGGTAAGCCATGGAAGGGCGGCAATCTCAAAGTGGGCGACATGCTAATCGTCAGGGTAGGCGCGAGTTCCAAGCAAATCATTGAAGATGCAATGGTGATCGACCATATCCCCGCCGGCCTGGAGGTAGAGAACATGAATCTGTCGCAAGGCCCGCAAGCCAGCGAATTTATGGTCGATAGAGTCAACGTAGCACAAGCGATGGAAGACCCACGCATCAAGCACAAAGAATATCGCGACGATAGATTCGTCGCCGCGGTGCGCTTGGATGGCAGCAAGCTCAATTTATTCTACATGCTACGTGTAGTCACCCCAGGCCGCTTCCATGTGCCGGGGACCTACGCCGAGGATATGTACAGGCCAGATATCCGTGCGTATGGGCCGTCTTCCGAACCGGTGAATGTGCTTGATCCGAGGAGTGGGAAATAGGTGGTTTTTTTAAATGAACCAGCGTGAGTGATGCTTGATTTGTTCACGCTGGTTGTAAGATTTTTTTAGGCGTTGATAATCTCGAGGTTTCCTGAATGGCGTTGGGCTAAAGCGTGATCAGCACAATCAACAAACCAACTTCATGATGAAAATTGCCACAGGGCGACGCTGTTTTTTTTGTGGTACTTGATTAATATTATACTATGGACTAAGCTAGGCTAAGTTAACAAAGGGGCTTGCATGACTACAATCAATATTCACGAGGCAAAAAGCACGTTTTCGCGCTTGATAGAAAATGTTCTTCAAGGTGGCGATGTCACAATTGCAAAGGCGGGGAAGCCGGTGGCCAGACTTGTGCCGATAAAAGAAACAAAGATCTTCCGCAAACCAGGGTCTTTGAAGGGCAAAATATTCATTGCAGATGACTTTGATGCTCCCTTGCCTTCGGACTTGCAAGCGGCTTTTGAAGGGCGCTAATGAGAATATTGTTAGATACCCATATTTACTTGTGGTGGCTACAGGACAGTTCACAATTATCAAAAAGCGCCAGGCAAAAAATTTTGTCAGCGACCGAGGTTTACGTGAGCAGTGTCTCGATCTGGGAGGCCTCGATCAAAGTTGGCATTGGTAAGCTTGATGTTGACATCGATGTTTTGGTGGAAGAGATCGTGAAAAATGGATTTCAGGAATTGCCGGTGACAGCAGCACACGCGGCTAAAGTGCGCCATTTACCCGATATCCATCGCGATCCATTTGACAGGATGTTAGTGGCGCAAGCGTTGTGTGAGCCACTGCAGTTTTTGACTGCAGATGGCATGCTAAGTGACTATTCGGAGCTTGTTGAGTTAGTGTAAAAGTACAGAAATTAATCGGCTTACTTTTTCAACAAATCCATCAAAGCGATGACGGTTGCTTCTACACCTGTTCTGATCGCCGGTTCTGGCGTGATTTTAAATAATGGGCTGTGATGGCCAGACACTGCCGGGCCGCCTTTTTCCGCCGATTCGAAATCTGCTTTTGGTGTGCCGCCGACTTGGAAATACACGCTAGGGATATATGGATCGCTGGTAAAGAAAGGGAAGTCTTCTGCTCCCATGCCTTCGCGCGGCTCTTCTTTGGCAAATATCTCTTTACCTAGTTTGTCGCCCCACACTTTTTTAAGATGCTGAGTGAGTGGAATGTCGTTGAGTGTAGGTGGCGTTGGCGTATCTACTTCAATCACTTCTGGCAGTTTATTTTCGGGAAAGCCCGCTGCGCGTGCGGTATTGATTGCCACGCGTTTTATTGCAGATAGTAACTTGGCGCGCGTTGCGGTGCTTTCGCTACGCACTGTTAGCTGTAACTTGGCAGAGTCGGAAATGATGTTTGATTTTGTTCCAGAATGAAAAGAGCCAACGGTAATTAAAGCTGGTTCCCTCGGCGCTATTTCACGAGTAATAATGGTTTGCAAAGCCAAGACGATTTGCGCACCCAGAACGACAGGGTCTTTGCCAAGAT
>JANYFV010000484.1 GCA_025359635.1 Undibacterium sp.
ACTACGATTGTCCGGCGCTCCGAAGCTGAAGTGCCACAAACACCGCGCCCCAATGCGATGCGTGCGCAGGCGACTTTGCCTTGAAACGGCCCTACCAATAATTCCTGGGTCTTGCTATCTTTGGATGCTTTTAGTAAATAGAAGCCTGCCCAATTCAGGTCTGAAATTGATTGGTAAATAAAGGCAGAAAACTGAGCGGCATTTGCCGTGAGATCGCGTTCGCCTTCAAGGATGCTGCTTATCTGGCGGGCAAGAATGGAATAATCTGGCGTATCTTCAGGAGCTTGGGAAATAAACATGGTGTGTGGAAAAATTTTGAAATTGAAAAAAGTTGTTGCGTATTAAACCGAGATTTTCCAATAGGCGCACCTGCGGCGCTATTTGTGTGCTGACGGCGCATGTTCGGCCAGTTTTTCTGCTCTTCGTTGCGAATAGCTCGCTATTCGCGCTTCATTCGCCACAAAACTGACTCGAAAAGTGCATCCGTCCTCACTACAAATCTTATTGGAAAATCTCGATTAAATTTGTTCTCAGTGGCTAGGCATTGCGACAGAAATAGTCAACTCTTCTTGATATTTATGTTTTTCTTGAGTTTAGGTTACCCTTCACTTTAGCTTAAACAAGGTAAAATCGCTACAAATGTTAATCTTCTTGCCACCTGAAATCGAATGAAAATGAAGTCCTTATTTCTAATACTGAATTTATCGCTGGCGCTTGGTATCGCACCTGCGTTTGGCGGTGATGTTTCGTCTCTGACTTCAAGCACTTGTCATGAGGCGACGCGCGCTCAGGAGGCCGGTTTTGATGCAATGCAATTATGCGCAGTGCTTAAGGACTTTACAAATGGAAAAACCAATTTTCATAGCCTTATCATCGAACGTCAAGGCGTAGTAGTTGCAGAATTGTATAAACGAGGCAAGGACGAAACGATTTACTCTTTGTTTGGCAGAGAGACTGGCTTTGATGCAGCAACGCGGCATGACGTACGTTCCATTAGTAAGTCTGTCATCAGTTTATTGTGGGGCATTGCACAGGCGCAGAATATCACTCCGCCGCTAAATACGCCGGTGCTCGATTTATTGCCAGAGCTGGCATCGTTAAAAAATCAGGGAAGAGAGTCTATTACCATCGCGCATTTGCTCAGTATGAGTAGTGGGCTGGATTGGAACGAGCCTAACGCTTATAACTCATCGAATGACGAAATCGGTTTGTATTGGCGTTCGTCGCAGGCAAAATATGTGTTCGACCGGCCAATGGTAGCGCCTGTAGGTACGCGCTTCAATTACAACGGTGGTGGCACTGCCGTCTTGGCGCAACTGCTTGCGGATCGCGTTGGTATGCCATTACCAGATTACGCGCGCAAGGTTTTGTTTGAGCCATTAGGCATCACCGATTGGGAATGGACGAATGACGTTCGTGGGCGCCCTTTAGCTTTTGCTGGTCTGCGTATGCGACCGAATGATCTGGCACGTATCGGCCGTATGGTTCTTAATCAGGGCCAGTGGAAAGGGCGGCAAATCGTTCCTGCGGATTGGTTAAGCGAATCCACGCGCGCGCATCTTGATACTGGCGATGGCCCCCAATATGGCTATCAATGGTGGGCGGGAAAAATCGACGCGATGAGTGCAAAACACGACTGGGCTGCGGGTTTTGGTAATGGCGGTCAGCGACTGTTTCTTGTACCTGACTTGGATATGCTCGTCGTCATGACAGCGGGCGACTACAATAAGCCGATTGGCATGCAGAATTATCAGCTCTTCAAGCGCATTGTATTGACCGTTCAAAAGTGAAACGACGTGAGAGCTGTGAAGTTTGTCAATAGAAGGTGGGTGCTGATACCTTAAATCTTAAGTTTGGTACGCCTGTTGGAAAATCGATTTAAGCCTAGTTAGGTGCAACGACAGGAAGATCGAGTGTGAAAATTGTGCCAGAGCCAGGTTCACTTTGCGCTGAGATTTGCCCATTAAGAATCGATGTGACTATGTTGTAGCAGATGCTTAATCCTAATCCGCTGCCACCTTTGCCCAACTTAGTGGTGAAAAACGGATCAAATATTTTCAGTAAATTTTCCGCAGGTATACCGCTGCCATTGTCAGTAAATTTAAATTGAATGTTCGTCTCGTTTGTAGACTTTGCCGATAAGATGATTTGACCGCCCAGGCGATTTTCGAATGCATGTCTGAGAGCATTGTTGATCAGATTCATGATTACTTGCCCGAGTGGCCCCGGATAGCTATCCATCATCAGTTCATCTGCAATATCTAATGCAATCGTCACTTGTAATTCTTGTAAATGGTTCTTCATCGTTGCAACAATGTCGTGCGCAAAATGTTGTACGTTGAACAGTCGTCTTTGTGCTGTGGTGCGATCAACCGCAATCTGCTTGAAGCTTTCCACTAACTCTGCAGCGCTTTGTAGTGAGCGTAAATTGATGGCTGCCGCATCTCTTGAATCATTCAGATAATTACCCAAATCGGATCGGCGCATTTGGTTAGTGTTAAATTTTTCGGTGAATAACTCAGTTTTATGATTCATCGTGCTCGTCATCAAAATACTATTACTGATGGGCGTATTTAACTCATGTGCAACCCCCGCCACTAACGAACCTAATGCCGCCATTTTTTCTTGAGCTAACAATATTTTTTGCGTCGCTTGCAATTCTTGGTATGTAAGCGCGTTGTTGATGGCAATTGCGGCATAAGAGTTGAGCGTGCCGAAAATTAAACGATCACTTTCTGAATAAGCATTGCGTTTCATGGACTGTACCGTGATTACACCGAGTTGCCGGTCACCGATGGTCAGCGGTGAGAAAAGGGCCGTTAAGGTAGTTATTGTGTTTGGAATATTTATAGGTGCTGTTTCGGATAAATCGCAAAGTAATTCACGATTTTCCCGAATGCAGCGGGCAGCATTGGATTTTTGATCTGATAATTGTACTTGCCATGCTGGCATTGGTTGTCCAAATTCATTACTAAAAGCCATAACAAGTTTTTCGGCAGCAGGCTCTAAAAGGTATATGGCAAATGAACTGACATCAAGTAATCCAGACATATGTCGATCCAGTACCTGGAAAACCGACGCTGAATCCAAATGTGTAGTGATCTCGCGCCCTATAGTATTAAGTTGTTTTAAAGTTGCACTTGATTGCAGCAATGCTTCTGATCGTTGAGCTTCGGCAGCCGCGAGTTTTCTGTGATACTCACTGGCTGTCCGGGCACGTTCAGTCTGGTAGGTTACCTGCATCGCAATGGCGCGATTAGTGGCGTCGTGATTGTGGCTTTTTTCTCTGTTTGAAATTGCCTGGGTAGTCATTGCATATGCTTGTTCAAAATTACCGACTTTTGCATATTCACGGGCCACCATTTCTAAGAGTTTGCCTGAAATGGTGTAGCCGGAAAAATTTTGGGCAATCTCTAAAACTTGGTGCAAGTAATGTAGCGGCGTGTCTTGGGTATTGCCTTGCATCGCGGCGATTTGAGGATGCTGTGAATGTATCTCGGCTAACACTGTTAACGCTTCTATTTCTCGAAAACGGTCGTTTTTTTTATGCGCAGCACTAAGTGCCATGTGCGCAGATGACAATGCGTCTTCTGGCCGGCCTAAATTTGAAAGTGCATGAGCTTGTCCACGCTGAGCATCGATAAAAAAATCGTTTTGCTGCAATTCTTGCGCTTTGTTTTCCAAATTTAAATATGCCTTCAGTGCAGTGGAAAAATCATTTCTGTCCAGTGCGACACTGCCTTGGTATTGAAGCGCCAGCGCGTAGGGGCGGGAATTGACGACAGGACTGAGTACATCAAGTGCTTCGGTCAACAAATCCTGTGCCAGATCAAGGTTGCCGATATAGCGTTGATTTTCTGCCATATGCATCAGGCAGGCACCTATGCTACGTGGCCAGTTGGTTGTACGAGCCAGATCAAGCGCGGTTTGCGTCCATTCTATTGCTTGTTGATGATCATTTAAGCGATTGAAATCTTCCGAAATATTCGTCGCTGAAATAATCGCTGCGCGAATTTGTCCAGTTTCTATCGCCGCTTCATAAGCACGCATTGTTTGCGTTAACGATAGCCCGATCTCGCCAGTAAAATGCGTGAGCAAACCAAAAAAATCTTCCCGCCACGCAAGTAGTGATGGGTGCAAATCGTCATCATCAGTTTCAAAATAGGTTTGCCAGCGCTCTTTTGCTGCTTGAGAATCACGTAAGACCGCCCATCGTGCTAAGGCAGTTTCAGCTATTTTTTGTCTCAGACTATCTCCGGCACGCTGCGCTAAAGCTGAGCATGCTTCGAATTGTTCATCGCTTTCGCTTAATTTACCTGAATCTACTGCGATCCATGCTAGCAACCAATGCGTGTCTGCACATCCTTGCCAATCTCCAATTGAGCTAAATTCATTAAGTGTACTGTTCGCCAGCGTCTCGGCTCCGGCTAAGTCAGCAAACAGCCACCTGGCCTCGACATAAATGAGTTGCAATCTCGCATTGATTTTTTTTTGTTCAAGACCAGAAAGAGCACATGCCGGAAGCAAGGTTTTAATGCGGTCGGCAAGGGAAATGGCACGTTGCGTGTCGCGTTGGCGCAAATGCCATGCTAACTGGGTCAAACCTTCGATATAGGCGTCACCGCTCAGCGTGGATAATTCGGCTTCCAGTCGCGCTACGTCATCATTGAGGATAAATAGGTACATCGGACTATCCAGGCAGAAAGCTATGGGTATTAGTATGGCAGATGTCTGCATAGTGATGCCAGAAAAATGTGGCTTCTGAGCATTTCTGTATTTTGGGGGTATTTTTCAAGCAAATACATTGATGCGTTGTTGACTGGATAATAAGCTCTGGGGATAATCAATTCCATGCACTCAAAAAAACACTTTTTCCTAGACTTTGATCGATACCCGCTATGTGGATAGACACACATTGCCATCTGGACGCGGGTGAATTTGATGGTGCCTCGCTAGCAGTGGCAGAAGCTGCTGCCATTGCTGGTGTCTCAGCAATCGTGATACCTGCGGTTCACCCGATCAATTTTGCGGTAGTAGCGGCGTTGGCGCAACAACGTGCCGATTGTTTTTACGCGCTGGGTATTCATCCTATGTACGTACCGAATGCTGAGGAAAAAGACTTGCCAGCCTTGCGTGCCGAAGTCGAGCGTCTGATGTCATTGCCAGCGCAGACAAGCAAGTTTGTCGCCATCGGTGAAATTGGTCTGGATTTTTTTGTTCCTGCATTAAATCAAAGTCCCTTGAAAGAAAAACAGGAATTTTTTTATTCTGAGCAGCTCAAGATTGCGAGAGATTTTGCATTGCCTGTTTTGCTGCATGTCAGACGCTCGCAAGATGTCATCCTCAAATATTTGCGCCGGATTAAAGTTGTTGGTGGGATTGCTCACGCTTTTAACGGCAGCGAACAACAGGCGCAGGCATTTATCTCGCTGAATTTTAAACTTGGTTTCGGAGGCGCGATGACCTACCCCCGTGCCTTGCAGATACGACGCCTTGCGACAAATTTACCCTCGGAGAGTATCGTACTGGAAACCGACGCACCAGATATCTCGCCAAGCTGGTTGCATCCGACAGTGAATACGCCTGCCGAATTGCCGCGTATTGGTCGTGTGTTAGCGGAGTTGCGTGGAGTGCCGGAAGAACAGATAGCGGCGCAAACCAGCGCCAATGCACAAGCCATAATGCCACGCATCATACTTGGCCAGCGCTAGGGAATGCGCTTAGCTATTTTAGCGTTTGTGTTAGGGGTTGCATGCTTGCAGCAACAAGCTGTCTTGTGGCAAGTTAACATTCTGTTGGCGCTTTTTCTGCTCGTAATAATCGTCCTGTCTGGCGTTAAAAAATACTGGCCCTTGCGCCTGATGCAGTGGTTTCGTCAAGCAGTTATCACCAGCGTATTTTTTTTACTGGGATATGTCTGGGCTAGCTTATTCGCGAGCTGGTATTTGCATGAGGAATTGGCAGCTGAAATCGAGGGACAAGACATCACCGTAGTTGGTACTATAGATAGCTTGCCGCATGTTTTTCCTGACGGCGTGCGTTTCAATTTTGCGATAGAAAAAACCTTTCCTGATGCCACTTTGCTGGCGCGCCTGCCGCAAAAAATCGCACTGTCATGGTATGCCGCAAGCAAGAATTCAGATGCCTCAGCCATTCCTGAGATTATGCCGGGCGAACGCTGGCAATTAACGGTAAGAATGAAACGGCCGTACGGCAACGCCAACCCTATGGGTTTCGACTATGAAGTGTGGTTGCTGGAGCAGCGCCTGCGTGCTACCGGAACCGTGCGCCCTGGTGGCGTATTTGAAAATACGCGTCTTGATTCCTTCATCTGGAGTGTCGGCAACATCGTCGACCGTAGCCGGGCAATCTTGCGCGAGCGCATACATGCTGCCTTACCTGGTCAGCCCTATGCTGGTGTGATCGTCGCGCTGGTAGTGGGCGATCAGCGTGAAGTATCGCAATCAGATTGGAAGATATTTAATCGAACTGGAATCGGGCATCTGGTCTCGATATCTGGCTTGCATATTACGATGGTGGCGGGTTTGTTTGCTGGCTTGATGTTTTATGTGTGGCGCCATTCGTTTTTTACCGACGCGCAATTGCCTTTGCGTTTGCCCGCGCAAAAAGTTGCTGCACTTGCTGGTGCCTTGATGGCCTTGGTCTACGTTGCATTAGCTGGATTTGGCGTGCCGGCGCAACGCACACTGACCATGTTGATGGTGGTGGCATTGGCTATGTGGACTGGGCGTCTGACCAGTATTTCACATATTTTGTGCTTGGCTTTGGGAGTCGTGGTGGTGCTTGATCCTTGGGCCGTATTGTGGCCGGGTTTTTGGTTGTCATTTGGTGCGGTGGCTATTTTGTTATTTGCCACGACCGGACGTATCGCAATCGCGCCGGCAACATCTAAGCAAGAGTCTTTGCGCAGAAGCTGGTGGGCCGCAGTAAGGACGCAATATGCGGTGACGGTGGGCATGGTTCCAATGACGCTGCTGCTGTTTGGACAGATTTCACTGATTAGTCCATTGGCGAATGCGATCGCCATTCCGTTGATTAGTTTTGTGGTGACGCCTTTGTCTTTGCTGGGCAGCGCCATGCCCGCGCCATTCTCGATTTGGTTGCTGCAAATGGCGCATGCCTGCGTGCTTGTTCTGGCGGAATTTTTGCAATTTTTGAGCCAGCAATCTTTTGCGGTCTGGTCCGCTCCTATCGCCCCATTCTGGATGTTTGTAGTGGCGATGCTAGGTAGCCTCTGGTTGCTGGCGCCGCATGGCTGGCCAGCGCGTTATCTGGGTTTGTTTTGTTGGATACCGCTCTGTGTAAATCAAACATCCATGCCTGCGCAAAATGAGATGACGGTGACGGCTTTCGATGTCGGTCAAGGTATGGCTCTGTTGATAGAAACAAAGCAGCATCGCCTGCTATACGACACCGGGCCGTATTATTCGCCAGAATCAGATGGCGGTAGCCGGGTTCTGCTACCGTATTTGAGTTCACGCGGCATCCATCATCTCGATGCGATGATCGTTTCGCACAATGATAATGACCATTCTGGCGGCGCCTTAAGCGTGCTCGCCGCGATACCGACAGAGCGGGTGTTAAC
>JANYFV010000492.1 GCA_025359635.1 Undibacterium sp.
TTTTAAAAGCCTTTTATGAGCAAAGAACGCACGACATCAAAGACGAACAAGATCCCACAAAATGGCAATCAGGAGAGGCTCTATTATCAAGTTTACCTGGGCCACGATGCCCCTGCCCGCCGATCATCTAGATCGAGGAATAAAAAGTATTTTGATTGATCTTGATAAAATAAAAATGCCAACTATGATGAAATTGTCTTTTTTATTCTGTAGTAAAACCAAAATAAATTTACAAGGAAATGAAATGCAAAATCCTAACGCCCCTCCAGTAAAAACTCCGGCTCCGCTTGGACCTGCCACTAGAATGCCGGGCTCACCTCCGCCTACTCCTAATTGAATTGAATTGAATTTATTCTTAAGCGCAAGATCACTGCCGATACCACTAAATTACGCAAAGGCAGTTCCGCTCAATAGTACGTTTAGTTGAACCTCGAAAAATCTGGTTTACGCTTCTGAAAAAAAGCCTTAAACGCTTCCTTGGCTTCTGGCGCATTGAGCATCGTAGCGAAGTGCATGTTTTCTTCTATCATCTTATCGGCAATTACTTGTGGCTGACCACCCTTCATCAGACGCTTAGTGATGCGAATAGATGCTGCCGGTAACGCGGCTAATTTGGCGGCTTGTTGCTGCGCGTACGGTAGTAATTCTTCTAACGGCAAGACTTTATTCACGAAACCCATGTCGTAGGCTTCTTGTGCGCCGAAGGCTTCGCCAAACATGAGTTTTTCTGCTGCGCGTTGATAGCCGACGATCTGTTGAAAGATCATGCTGGAAGCAAATTCAGGACACAATCCCAGCTGGGTAAATGGCATCGATAACTTGGCATTATCTGCCAGATAAATTAAATCACAGTGCATCAATAAAGTCGTGCCGATACCTACCGCAGCACCGGAGACGGCCGCAATAACGGGCTTACCTGAATTGTTCAGTGCATGCATGAATTGATACACCGGCGGCACACCCGTGCCAGATGCCAGACTGGTGGCATTTTTCATGAAGTCTTCCAGATCATTACCCGCAGTAAAAATCTCTGGCTTTCCCGTTATCAAGATGGTACGAACTGCAATATCGCTTTCAGCATCGTTCAGTGCATCTGCCATAGCTTGGTACATGGCCGCCGTGATGGCGTTTTTCTTTTCTGGGCGATTGAAACTGATCGTCAAAATGCCATTTTCTTTGTGCGTCAAGATATCCATATTTATCCTATTTACGTAAAAAATAAGCCGCACATTGAGCGCGGCTTATTCAAATAATTTCAATACAACAGCATCTTTGTCGAATATTACATGCGCTCAAAAATACCAGCTGCGCCCATACCGGTACCGACACACATGGTTACCATACCGTATTTCAGATTATTGCGATGTAAGGCATGAATGGTAGTAGCAGAACGAATCGCGCCAGTAGCACCGAGCGGATGTCCCAGAGCAATTGCGCCGCCCATAGGATTGACCTTGGCCGGATCGAGACCGAGGTCTTGCACCACGGCCAGAGACTGCGCCGCAAACGCTTCATTCAATTCAAACCAATCAATCTGATCTTGCGTAATACCAGCCGCGCGGCAAGCCGCAGGGATCGCTTCTTTAGGACCGATACCCATGATTTCGGGTGGTACACCACGTACTGCAAAAGCGGCGAAACGCGCCAGTGGAGTCAGGTTAAACAATTTCAGGATTTTTTCACTGACCAGTATCAAGGCACCAGCGCCATCTGAAGTTTGTGAACTATTACCGGCAGTGACGCTACCTTTGGCGGCAAATACTGGCTTGAGTTTCGCCAAACCTTCTATCGATGTATCTGGACGTGCGCCTTCATCACGATTGACTGTGCGCGTCTTCAGCTCGATTTGGCCTGTTGCCAAATTAGGGATGCGTTCGATGATCTCTACCGAAGTCGTTTCTGCATCAAAGTAACCTGCGTTTTGTGCAGCGATAGCACGTTGATGCGATTGCAGAGCAAAGGCATCTTGCGCTTCACGCGAGATTTTCCATTGCTGGGCAACCTTCTCCGCAGTCAAGCCCATACCGTAGGCCATACCGATGTTTTCATCTTTGAAGATACCCATGTTCATCGATGGATGGTGACCCATCATCGGTACCATGGACATGGATTCTGCACCGGCAGCAATCATTACATCAGCTTCACCAACACGAATGCGGTCAGCCGCCATCGCCACAGCACTGATGCCGGAAGCGCAGAAACGATTCACGGTAATGCCGCCCACCGATTTTGGCAAACCGGCCAGCAATACGGCCATACGCGCCAGATTGCTACCTTGTTCGGCTTCCGGGAACGAGCAACCGACAATCGCATCTTCGATCAGTTTCGGATCGAGATTTGGCACTTGCGCCAAAGCCGATTGCAATACGCGCACCAGCAAATCATCTGGACGTGTGTTCTTGAACATACCGCGACCAGATTTACCGATCGGGGTACGGGTTGCGGCTACGATGTAGGCGTCTTGAAGTTGTTTAGTCATTTTGTGTGCTCCCGATTTAATTGCGGACAGGTTTGCCAGTTTGCATCATGCCCATGATGCGCTCTTGCGTCTTAGGATGATTCAGCAATTCCATAAACGCCTTGCGTTCCAGATCGAGCAACCATTGTTCATTCACGATCGCGCCGTTTTCGATTTCACCACCAGAAACGATCTCGGC
>JANYFV010000532.1 GCA_025359635.1 Undibacterium sp.
ATTTCAGAAATGCCTTGCGTGATTAACTTTGATTTACCTTATAACGCTGAAGACTATGTGCATCGTATCGGTCGCACAGGCCGCGCTGGTGCTAAGGGTGATGCGATATCTTTGCATACAGACAAAGATGAACGATTGTTGGTCGACATCGAAAAATTGATCAAGCAAAAAATTACCCGCGTGCAGTTAGCTGGATTTGTTGCAGCGTCGGCATTGCATGTAGAACGCAAGCCACGGCGGGTAGAAACTGAGAAGTCCGTCGACAAAGTGTACGAGCGTCCGTCACGTAGCTACAATCCGCCCAAAGAGAAGATTGATCCTTGGTTTGCCAAGCCGTATGAGCCAAGTGCAAACTCCATCGCGTCATCAACCATGTCGGCGGCAAAAAATAGTATCGCCAGTAAACCGCAAAGGCGGGCGGCTTTATTGGGCGGGATAGTTAAATAATCTGACTTAATTCGATGAAATCGGATTGAATATTGCGACCGATATATAAAAACCGCCAAATGACTTTATCGTTTTGGCGGTTTTTTATTTTGATGAATCATCCGTTTTACACGCTACGTCGAAACACACGTTTTTAGAAAGTTAAAACTATGCTTACATTACGAAAGTCTGAAGATCGCGGCTACGCCAGCCATGGGTGGCTGGAGTCTTATCATAGCTTTTCATTTGCAGATTATTACGATCCGGCACACATGGGGTTTGGTGCTTTGCGTGTGATCAATGATGATTGGATTGCTGCTGGAATGGGCTTCGGCACACATGGTCACAGCGATATGGAAATTATCACTTATGTGCTTGAAGGTGAAATTGCGCATAAAGATAGCATGGGAAATGGCAGTACGATACGTCCAGGCGATGTGCAACGTATGAGTGCCGGTACTGGCGTGCGACATTCTGAATTCAATCCTTCAGCTGTGAATAAAACGCATTTATTACAGATCTGGATACTTCCTGCTGAAAAAGGAAATTCGCCAGGTTACGAAGAAAAAAATTTTAGTCGGGAAGAAAAAGTAGGGCGTTTGCGTTTAGTGGCTTCAGCCGATGGTGTGGATGGTTCAGTCAAGATTTATCAGGATGCTAAATTGTATGTAGGCCTGTTTGACGATCAACAAAATACTGACTTGGCGTTACAAAAAAATCGACTTTACTACGTGCATTTGGCTAGTGGTCAGATCAGCGCCAATGGACATGTTTTGCTGGCGGGTGATGCACTCATGTTGCAGGACGAAGAATTGTTAACTTTGGCGCATGGCATACAAGCAGAGGTTCTTGTATTTGATTTGCCAAAGTAATTGCTGTTCCCCGAAAATGTTGACTGATTTGGATGGGAAATTCTAGCTTGCTTCGTCCGATGTCTCTTTCGACATTTTCTTGCAATGCGGGCAGGATTTTCCCACGATGTACCATGGCGATAGTTGTTCACGCGGCGTGACTACGGCGCGGCAAGCGTAGCATTGTTCGGTATCGGTGGCTTCGAGTTTTGGGTTTAAGGCGGTGCGGTAATCAAATACAAAACAGTCACCGTGATAATGCGCGCCACCGACTTCTTCAAAATACTTCAGGATGCCACCTTCAAGCTGGTACACACTGTCATAACCAACATTTTGCATGTGAATGGCGGCTTTCTCGCAACGGATGCCACCGGTGCAAAAAGTTACCACGGTCTTATCATTTAACGCATCGCGATTCGCCTCGATCACCGCAGGAAATTCAGTAAATTTTGTGATGCGATAGTCGATGGTATTGTCGAAACTGCCAACGTCAACTTCAAAATCGTTGCGGGTATCGACCATGACGATGGCCTTGCCGTTATCGTCATGCCCTTGATCCAGCCAGCGTTTCAGTGTGTGCGCATCAACCGACGGTGCGCGGCCATCTTCTGGTTTGATGAGCGGCATGCGCATGGTGATGATTTCTGGCTTTAATTTGATCAGCAATTTGGTAAATGGCTGATGATCCGACAGACTTTCTTTTGCCACTACATCGGAAAAACGAGTATCAGTATGCAACCAGGCCATATACGCATCAATTTCGTGGCGCAAGCCGGCGAGAAACATATTGATGCCCTCAGGCGTCAATAATATCGTGCCCTTAAGATTGAGTTCTTCGCATTTTGCGATAAATTCAGGACGTTTTTCAGCAGTGTCGTTGAAGGTGATGAATTTGTAGGCAGAGATGTTGATGAAATTATTAACTGAATGAGGTGTGGTGGCGAGCATGGGAGTGGATAAATTAACTAAGTCTTTGATTTGACAGCATTATAAGACATTTTCATGCTGTCGGATACTAAGCTGACGCTGGGTGCATACGTCATGTATCTGTCCTGAGAAGAGGTTTGATACGGTAATTGTAGGCTCGAGGTTTTCACCTTTTACTTGCTAAATGCCTGGAAGCTGTTTTCGAACTGCAAAATGCAGAAATGATTTGGCCTAAGAAGTCTGGCTACAGCGCCAGGTATTTCGGCCACTTCCCTTCGCTTCATATAAAGCGAGGTCGGCAGTTTTGTACAGGGTGGTTTGGGTAGTTCCATGTGTACCAAAAATAGCGGCACCGATACTTACCGTAATGAATAGTTGTAGTTGGCCGAAAATAATTGGATAGGTGCACATATTAATAATACGTTCACACACTATTTGTATCGACTCTTCAGGCACAGAGCCATCGAGCAAGATAGCGAATTCATCGCCACCTAGCCGTGCCACTACATCGACTGCGCGTGTTGCCTGTTTCAGTCTATCTTTAATCACTAA
>JANYFV010000565.1 GCA_025359635.1 Undibacterium sp.
TTTTCTCGCTTCGGCGTAAACGGGTTGTTCGTAGGCGAGGCAGCATTTAAGTCGGCCGCAATTGCCCGAAACTTTTGTAGGCGTAAGCGAGAGGCCTTGGTCTTTGGCCATCTTGGTGCTCACCTTATGGAAGCTTGTTAAAAACTTATTTGGGACGCTTAAATATTCAACAATTGCGTAGCGATATAATAAAACTGGCTAACAGTAAGCAATAGTTTTGCTTGCCAAAACTAGGCAATTGACGGCAAAATGCGGCTATCTTCGCCAAACAAAGCTAAATAAATGGCAATTAAGCTACTGCTACTCAATGGACCCAACCTGAATTTGCTCGGCACCCGCGAGCCAGAAGTGTACGGTTCCACCACGTTGAAAAATATCGAATCTGCAGCACAATTACAGGCTGAATCAGCAAAAGCTGAGTTGCAAAGCTTTCAAAGCAATCATGAAGGTGCATTAATTGATCGCATCCAAGCAGCCAAAGGTGAGCAAGTTGATGCCATCATTATCAATCCGGGTGGTTTAACGCACACTAGTGTGGCTTTAAGGGATGCGCTGACTGCGGTTGCCATACCATTTATTGAAGTACATATTTCCAATATTCATCAAAGAGAAAGCTTCAGGCAGCACTCTTATTTGTCCGGCGTAGCCAAAGGCGTGATTTGTGGTTTAGGCACCGACGGATATCGATTAGCGATTGACTTCGCCTTAAAAAATCTATAAATTCTTGCATCTACGCGCAATTCACTGATATTCACTTATAATTGCGCTCATTCTAAAAACGCATTCTGAGATAAAAATAACTCGGAAGCACATTCCCCCAGGAGGATTTCAAATGGATTTAAGAAAACTCAAGACCTTAATAGATCTAGTTGCAGAATCAGATATTGCAGAGCTCGAAGTCACTGAAGGTGAAGGTAAAGTACGCATCGTTAAATCTTCCGCGATGCCTCAAAATCAAATGGTGATGATGCATCCGCAGCAAATGCATCAACAGATGATGCCAGCAGCAACCACCGCACCTGTGGCAGCAGCACCCGTAGCAGCTGCAATACCAGAAGGCAATATCGTTAAATCCCCTATGGTTGGAACCTTCTATCGCTCTGCAAATCCAGGTTCGGCCCCATTCGTCGATATCGGCAAGAGCATCAATGCAGGCGATACACTTTGTATCATCGAAGCCATGAAATTACTCAATGAAATTGAAAGTGATTTCACCGGTAGCATTAAACAAATTTTGGTGGAAAACGGTCAACCTGTGGAATATGGCCAGCCTCTGTTTATTATTGGCTGATTGCCTAACTGAATCACTCGCCAGACTGACCCGGTGAGTTAGTAAATGTATTACCTATGCTTTTTGCCTGGAGCCGATTGAGTGCCCAGGCAAAAAAAATTGCCTGCAAGGCTGCAATCATTGCCAAAGCAAATTTAAAATCATGTTTGAAAAAATTCTAATCGCCAATCGCGGTGAAATCGCGCTCCGTATTCAGCGGGCTTGCCGCGAAATGGGCATCAAAACCGTGGTAGTTCATTCTGAAGCAGACCGCGAGGCTAAGTACGTCAAGCTCGCTGATGAATCGGTCTGCATCGGCCCTGCCCCTTCCAATCTTAGCTATCTGAGTATGCCCGCCATCATCAGCGCGGCGGAAGTGACCGACGCGCAAGCGATCCATCCGGGTTATGGCTTTTTATCGGAAAACGCTGATTTTGCCGAACGCGTAGAGCAATCAGGTTTCGTCTTCATTGGCCCACGCGCAGAATCGATACGCCTGATGGGCGATAAGGTCTCGGCCAAACATGCGATGATCAAGACGGGGGTTCCGTGTGTTCCGGGTTCTGAAGGCGCCTTGCCAGACGACCCTAAAGAAATCGTACAAACCGCGCGTAAAGTTGGCTACCCTGTCATCATCAAAGCAGCTGGCGGTGGCGGTGGTCGTGGCATGCGCGTAGTTCACACTGAAGCTGCTTTGTTAAATGCAGTGACGATGACCAAGGCCGAAGCAGGTGCAGCATTTGGCAATCCTGAAGTGTATATGGAAAAATTTCTGGAAAATCCACGTCACGTGGAAATTCAGATCCTCGCCGATCAGCATGGCAATGCCGTCTGGCTCGGTGAGCGCGATTGCTCCATGCAACGACGCCACCAAAAAGTACTGGAAGAAGCGCCAGCACCAGGTATTCCACGTAAAACAATACAGAAAATCGGTGACCGTTGCGCCGAAGCTTGTCGCAAGATCGGCTATCGCGGTGCCGGTACGTTTGAATTTCTGTATGAAAATGGCGAATTTTATTTCATCGAAATGAATACCCGCGTTCAGGTCGAGCATCCGGTAACCGAGATGATTACCGGCGTGGATATTGTGCAAGAACAAATCCGCATAGCCTTTGGTGAAAAACTGCGCTTCAAGCAGACTGATATTGAGATCAGAGGACATTCAATTGAATGTCGTATCAATGCTGAAGATCCGTTTAAATTTACACCTTCACCGGGCCGGATTGCGACTTGGCATACACCGGGCGGCCCAGGTATTCGGGTTGACTCACACGCCTATGCTGGCTATTTCGTCCCGCCAAATTACGATTCAATGATAGGCAAAGTTATTTCCTACGGCGCAACCCGTGAGCAAGCAATTAAACGCATGCAAATAGCGCTGTCTGAAATGGTTGTTGAAGGCATCCAAACCAATATCGCGCTGCATCGTGAATTGATGATAGATGCGCGCTTTATTGAAGGCGGCACCAACATCCATTATCTGGAACACAAACTGGCAGACATGCCGGAATTGTCAAAAAAAGCAAAGTAAGCATGGTGCGTCTGCATGACACTAATATGTAAGTTCATGCGGACCACTTATAAAAGGTAAAAAATGGGTTGGATAGAAATAATTATCGAAGTGGCGCGTGACCATGCTGAAAGCTTGTCGGATACCTTAATGGATGCCGGCGCTTTATCAGTGTCTGTCGAAGATGCCGATGAAGGTACCGATGCTGAGCGTCCACTATTTGGCGAGCCAGGCATGGAACCAGATGAAAATGCCTGGGACCGTAGCCGCGTGGTGGCATTGGTGGCAACGGATTGCGATCATGCTGCTCTCGTTACAGCAGCCGCTTCTGCCATTTCCCTCAATAAAATACCTAGTTACACCACCCGCGTAGTCGAAGATCAGGACTGGGTACGTTTGACCCAATCTCAGTTTGAACCGATACATATCGGTAAAAACATTTGGGTCGTGCCAAGCTGGCACGAGGCACCAGATCCTGATGCCTTGATCCTGGAACTTGATCCCGGACTCGCATTTGGTACCGGTAGTCACCCAACTACGCGCCTCTGCATGGAATGGCTGGAAGCGCACGCGCCAAAAGACTTATCGGTACTCGACTATGGCTGTGGTTCCGGCATATTGGCGATGGTCGCGAAAAAACTTCATGCCAAATCAGTGGTCGGTGTCGACATCGACCCACAAGCAATCGAGTCAGCATTGGCCAACGCTGAGCGCAATCATTGCGAGATAGAATTTGCCCTGCCTAAAGAATTTGGCATCAACTATCCGGCATCGCATAAGTTTGATGTGGTGGTCGCCAACATACTTTCAAGTCCGCTAAAACTCATGGCACCGATGCTCTCTGGTCGCGTCGCACCGGGCGGTGCCTTGATTTTATCTGGTGTTTTGTCGCGCCAGGCGGAAGAAGTGACGGCCGCTTACGCGCCATTCATACAACTCAGTGTTTGGGCAGAGCATGAAGGCTGGGTAGCACTGTCTGGCCGCTTACCGGCTTAAGCGACATGTAAAGCATGCTACTCGCCACCCAATGTCCTCACTGCTTTACCAGCTTCCGGGTCGCCAATGATCAGCTGAAGTTGCATGCAGGTCTGGTGCGTTGTGGCGCATGCCAGCAGACCTTTAATGGTATCGAGTATTTGCTTGCACCTGGCGCAAAGCCGGCAGTTCCACCCGCAGTTGCACCTATCGTCACAGCAAGACCTGCTGTCACGGAAGCACTGATAATCACAGCACAATCCGAAGCCTTTGCCCCTATCCAGATCGCCATTCCTGAAGTTGATGCAGAACAAGACATTATCGCTTCATTTGATTCTGTAAAGAATACAGCTGTTCCAAGCTACGTTGCAAGTTCAGAGCAAGATCAGAATCAAGGCGAAAGCTTCAATATAAACTCGAGCTCGCTAGAATTTGATCTGGGAGACGATATACCCGTTCCTACAATTACTGAAGCTGAGATAAACGTCGCGTTCGGATCCGAGTCAGATGATGTAGAAAGTGCCCATGCTGACTTGCTCACACAAATTCCACTTATCAACGAAGAAAATAACGACCGTACAGCAGCGGATTTTCAAACAGAACAAACTAGGTCAGAACAAGAACAGGATCTCAACGACAATCCAGATCCAGAAGTAAGCATAGAGGGTGGGAAGATCGATAAAACCGTCGATGCGAAAAAACCGAATTTTGTAATACAGGCAGAAAAAAAACAAAGCAGAAACCGGGTTGTGCGTATCTTGATGATCATATTGTCCACGCTGTTATGCTTCGCCCTGCTCGCGCAAACCACCTATAGTCTAAGAAACCAGATTGCAGCATGGTTACCGCAAAGTAAGCCCGCCTTGCAAGAAGCGTGCAAATACTTGCGATGCCGGATAGAACTGCCGACACAGATAGAAGTGATTTCTATCGAATCCAACGAATTGCAAGCACTTTCGAGTGACAAGAATTTATTTTATCTCTCTATCCAATTGCAAAACAAGAGCAGTACTTTGCAAGCTTGGCCGATGTTGGAATTAATCTTAAACGACGCAAAAGACAAACCTGTGCTACAACGTGTTTTCTCGCCCGCCGATTATCTAACAAATAAAAATGATCTCATCAAGGGATTCGGATCAAATAGCGAGCAAACTATCAAATTGTATTTTGAATTGTCTGGCCCCAAAGCTGCCGGATATCATGTCGGTGTGTTTTATCCCTGAGCATATCGTCACATTCACTATGGTGGGTTCGTAAACCGTGCCACATTCTCCGGATATAAAAAAAGCCTAAATCTATTTAGGCTTTTTTGTCGGGAAAAAGAACTTAATCTATCACTTTGAAGCGAGGATCATCCGGATCAATCGACAAGATTCCTTGCGCTTCTTCTTTCATTTGCGTCTCTTGCGAACGCTGTTCAGCCTGACGTTTTTCTGCCAGATAGGCGTAAATTGCCACTACCAGATCCTGGCAACCTTCATGCGTCAGCGCAGAAATCTCAAACACCGGCCCCTTCCAGGCGAAACGCTTGACGAAATCCTTGACGCGCTTTTTGCACTCTTCCGGACTCAGCATATCAAGCTTGTTTAAGACCAACCACCGTGGCTTCTCGTACAGCGATTCATCGTACTTGCGCAACTCTTTGACCAATGCCTTGTTATCTTTTACCGGGTCGACACCTTCATCAAACGGGGCAAGATCGACGATATGCAAGAGCAAGCCAGTGCGCTGCAAATGCTTTAAAAATTGCACGCCCAAACCAACGCCGTCAGCAGCACCTTCAATCAGACCAGGAATATCAGCAATCACGAAACTCTTTTCGTGACTAACCCGTACCATGCCAAGATTCGGATGCAAAGTAGTAAATGGGTAATCAGCAATCTTCGGACGAGCGTTCGATACGGCAGTAATGAAAGTCGATTTACCTGCATTTGGCAAGCCCAACAATCCCACGTCAGCCAAGACTTTCAATTCCAGTTTCAACTCTCGGCGCTCACCTTCTTTACCATCGCCACGCTGACGCGGTGCACGGTTAGTCGAAGATTTGAAATGGATATTACCCCAACCGCCTTCCCCTCCCTTGACCAATACGACCTCTTGACCATGCTCGGTCAAATCGGCGATCGGCTCGTCGGTATTGCGATCGACAATCAATGTACCGACCGGCATGCGCAACATAATGTCGTCTGCGCCTTTGCCGTAGCAGTCTGCGCCACGGCCATTTTCGCCATTTTTGGCTTTATGCAGTTTCGCATAACGGAAATCCACCAAGGTGTTGATATTGCGATCAGCAACCGCGACAATACTGCCGCCCTTGCCGCCATCGCCACCATCGGGGCCACCAAAGGGTCTGAATTTTTCACGACAGAAGGAGGCGACACCGTTACCACCATCGCCTGCAATGACTTCAATTCTTGCTTCGTCGATAAATTTCATTTTTTGCCACCTAAACAAATGTGCTTTTCAGCTTTAAAACTAGAACTACGGAGAAAATATCAAAGACACGACAATATACTGCAAGGTCGTTTGCTTGACATCTTTTAGGCTCGTCTAGAAATTCAATTATCGGGATGCAGACCAAGGCAGCAAAGCACAGCAATACGTCGGTATTGCGAGCATTTGCAACGAAGGTATGCGCCCGAGAATTGGATTTATAGATGAGTCCAATTGGTACAAATTAAAAAGGCCCTACCAACGGCAGAGCCTTTTTATATACGGGCTGTTACGCCTTGATTATTGCATTAAGCTGCTACAGCCGTTACAACAGTCACGTATTGACGCTTTGCCGCGCCTTTGATTGCAAATTGTACTTTGCCTGGTGTCAGTGCGAACAAAGTGTGATCTTTGCCCATACCGACGTTTTCACCAGCATGAACGCGAGTGCCGCGTTGACGAATGATGATACCGCCAGCATTGATAGACTGACCGCCGTAAACTTTAACGCCGAGTCGCTTTGACTCTGAGTCACGGCCGTTGCGCGTGGTGCCGCCGCCTTTTTTGTGTGCCATTTATTAGCTCCTTGAAATTCAGGTAAATAAATTGTTATATCGACGGCTTAGCCGTTGATAGAAACAATCTGCAGTTCAGTGTAGTTTTGGCGATGGCCTTGACGCTTTTGGTAATGCTTACGACGACGCATTTTGAAAATGCGTACCTTGTCGTGGCGTCCGTGATCTATCACCTTGACCAGCACCGTAGCACCTGCGACCAATGGAGTACCAAATTTAATGGTCTCTCCCTCGCCCATGGCGAGTACTTGATCTATGGTGATTTCGGAGCCAATGTCTGCAGGTATCTGTTCTACTTTAAGTTTTTCACCAGCGACAACTTTATATTGTTTGCCACCGGTTTTTATGACCGCGTACATGTGAAACCTCATCAAATAAATATAGGGATTTGCCCCGCCTTACGACAAATTCTCAAAAAAGCAGGGGAACCGCGGATTATACATAGGCTTATCCCTAGCGTCAAAGCCTATTTGCATCATTTTTCAGCAACTTGTCCTTCTGACAGCCTGCTAGCGCAAACGATTCCGGCTGTTTTCTGGCGCCAAACGCAATGCCCGTACTGCATTCCAAGTTTCAGCATTACGCCATTTTTGTCCCGCAAGTTGCAAATCCCACAATGCGATGCCCATGCCCAAGGCCTGCACTTCACGCAAATGATCAACAAGATCAGGGCCCATCGCATCCTTACCCCAACTATCTATCCAAGTTGGCATGCCCATGAGTATTTGCTCAGGTTTATAGCCAGCTTTCATCCCGTATTGCAACTGCCAGCTATATTTGAAAACATGCGCACCACTTTCGCAGATAGATCTACCATTCGGTATAAATGTTTCAATGCTTCCCTCATATAAATCCTGGTAACCCATACTATGAATAGCATCAACGTTACCAAGCCAATCACTCCACCAACTCATATTTGGCGCATTATCACACGGACTATGAAAGCTATCGATCGTCAATAATTTTCCTTGCGCTTTAAGTTGCAGGAAAAGTTCTTTGACAAAAGTGGCATAAGCGCTCCGGTCTTTATCGTGATCACCTTCCCCCTCTAAATCGAGATCGACACCATCTAATTTATATTTATTCATTTCCTTGATTAGCGCAGCCGAAAAATCGACGCGGCTTTCGTCGAAAGCACGCTTGGCCAAGGCCCAATCCCACTTCTCACTGACTTGAGAGTTGTTATAGACGGTAAGGAATACCTTGATATGCCTAGTTTTTGCCCAGTTTCTGAACCGCATAACATCGCTGGGGCTCACTAAGTCGCCTTGCTTATTTTTCGGAGCAAACACCAAACTACGACCGTCAGTGCTTGGGTTCCAAAGTTGCAGGCCTATTCGAGTCAATCCTTCAGCGACCTTGGAACTCGACTCGATTGCAGTCATGGACTCAAGCAAACCGTAAGCTGGCACCCACCCCATCACTTGAGGCGCACTTTGCGCGGCACTCGCACAGGCATTTGCGCACATCATTGCGCCGCCAACAATAAGCATAAAAATCTGATTCATTAAACGCACGATAACCTCAACATAATTAAACACAAAAATTTTGACACTAAATGACATTATTCACTTTAACACCAATTTTCACAATGGTATTAAAGTGGACTTATAATATCATGCTCTTGTATAGGGTGCGATAATGAAACTGGTCTGATGTCAGGTTGAAACAACGCAAAACAAAAAGAGCGTCACGCTTCCATTTATCTCAAAATTCATGTCAGCATCGTATAATCTTGCTATCCAATATCTTTTGCAGGTTCCCCTTGTCTGCCACAACTACTCAAAACAGTATTATCGATTTCATCGCCCCCGATATGGCGGCTGTCAATCAAGTCATTCGACTTCAGCTTTACTCTGAAGTCCCACTTGTCAACCAAATCTCCGAATACATTATCAATGCCGGCGGAAAACGTATTCGACCAGTTCTGGTGTTATTGATGGCAAACGCCTATCAATATCAAGGCAAACACCATCACGAACTTGCGGCAATTGTTGAATTTATCCATACCGCCACACTATTGCATGACGACGTAGTTGATGAATCGTCTATGCGACGCGGACGGCAAACGGCGAATGCCTTATTCGGCAATGCCGCTTCTGTTTTAGTCGGCGATTTTTTGTATTCCCGCGCCTTTCAAATGATGGTGTCGATTAATAGCATGCAGGTCATGCAAATATTGGCGGATGCCACCAACGTCATCGCGGAAGGAGAAGTTTTACAGCTACTAAACATGCACGACCCTGATGTGACCGAAGAACGGTATCTGCAAGTGATACGCTCGAAAACGGCAAAGTTATTTGAGGCGGCAGCTCAGATTGGCGCCTTGATTTCCGGTGCAAATGTCGAACAAATAGAAGCAGCAGCCGAATATGGCAGATCTTTGGGTACAGCATTTCAATTAATTGATGATGTCTTGGACTACTCTGGAAATGAAGAAGACACCGGGAAAAATGTTGGTGACGACCTGCGCGAAGGAAAGCCAACCCTACCATTAATTTATCTAATGAAAAATGGCACGAACGAGCAAAAACAGCTTGTCCGCAGTTGTATTGAACAAGGTGACGAATCACAATTTGATGCGATTCTCGCGGCCATTACGCAATCTGGCGCACTCAATTACACCATCGCCGAGGCCCACAAGGCTGCCGATAGAGCCGCTGCCTCGGTTGGTAATTTGGCAGAAAGCGCCTATAAACAAGCACTTTTGGATCTTGCTCGCTTCGCAGTAGGAAGAAATCATTAACTCCATACCAGCTCTGATGAAAGTCACAGCCTCTAAATCTCGTTGCCTGCGCGGATCAAGATATGAGTGATGTTCCTCTTTGGGTGCAATTGATTAGCCTGTCTGGCCTGATCCTGCTTTCAGCTTTTTTTTCAATGACCGAAACCGCTTTAATGGCCATCAATCGCCATCGCTTAAGGCATTTAGCCAAACGTGGCAACAAACTAGCGATTTCTACGTTATGGTTATTAGAAAGAGTAAATAAACTTCTCTCCGTGATCTTGATCGCCAATACACTGATCAATGCACTAGTTACCGCTTTAGTGACATCCCTTGCAATCACTGCATTTGGCAATGAGGATAAGGTAATTTCGATCGCCACTGCGGTAGTGGCCTTTCTATTGATCGTCTTTGCGGAAATCTCGCCGAAAGTCATCGGTGCAGCCTACCCAGAACGGATATCTTTACCTGCAAGTATCATTCTTCGCCCTTTAATCACCATCGGGCAGCCAGTGATCTGGTTCGTCAACTTATTTGTCAATCTCTTGCTGCGACTACTTCACATCGACACCAGCAAGCAAACTGCAGAACATCGGCTATCACCAGAAGAATTACGTTCTATTGTGCTGGAGGGAGGTAATTTCATCCCGCAGAAACATAAAAGTATCCTCCTCAATCTATTTGATCTCGAAGCAATTTCAGTCAATGATGTCATGACTCCCCGTGCGCAAGTTGAAGCCTTGAATATTGCAATGCCTATCGAAGAAATAAGACATCAACTGACAACCTGCTACCACAATAAATTGCCCGTCTATGCTGGGGAGATCAACCAGATTGTTGGAATTCTTCACGTGCGGAAAGCATTGCTTTTGCTCAATCAAGCGGAGCCAACAATTGAACACTTTCGCAAGTTGTTAAACGCTCCTTACTTTATTCCTTCAGATACCGATGTTTTCACGCAGTTGCAATATTTTCAAGAAAATCGTGAAAAACTAGGCATTATCGTGGATGAATATGGCGAAGTGCAGGGTTTAGTGACACTTGAAGATATTATCGAAGAAATGATAGGGGAATTTACTACTTCTATGCCTGGCGATGCACGCGCTGACACACTTTCATGGGATGCCGATGGAAAATGCACTCTCGATGGAGGCACTACACTTCGGGATATCAACAAACACCTGCAACTCAATTTCCCGCTGGATGGACCAAAAACTCTGAACGGTTTATTACTTGAATATCTTCAGGATATACCAGAAGCAAATATCAGCATTAAATTTCATGGCTGTATCTTAGAAGTAATACAGGTACAGCATCAATCCATTAAAGTCGTAAAACTGATGCGCGATATTGATAAGGTATGAGTACAATGGTGAAAATTCCAGGACAAAATTGTACTAATAAGCAGTATCAGCTTCATGAGCTGCTTTACAAAGACCTTACTTGGCTGCATCATTCTAAAGTATAGTTTAACTTGAAATATCTCTCTCAAAGACCCTATGTCTGCTGTCTCGCCGAATTCTGCAACACTTACATCAACTTCCGGGCTTGCTCGAGCCTTGTCGCAAGCGAATATTCTTACAGCTGCACAAATTGATCCCATTCATAAGAAATCGCAAATTGAGCGCACCACCTTTGTTGATAGCCTGCTGCAAAGTGGACTAATAACAGCAAAAGATCTTGCTGCATTTTGCTCTGAGGCATTCGGTTATCCCTTGGTAGATTTGGCGGTATTTGATGAAAGCACGCTGCCTGAGAAAATCGTCGACGTTAAACTCATGCAATCGCAACGCATCGTTGCCCTTGCAAAAAGAGGCAACAAAATTTCCTTAGCGATTTCCGATCCGACGAATACGAATGCCTTGGATCAAATCAAATTTCAAACAGGACTAGGGGTTGAACTAGTCATTGTTCAGCATGATATTTTATTAAAACTCTTAGAAAAACTAGGTAAGACCTCAGAACAAAGCCTGACCGATCTGGCTGGCGATGACTATGAAATTGAGTTCAATGAAGATGACATGAACTCTGGCATTGCCGAAACGCAGACCAGCGAAGTCGATGATGCCCCAGTCGTCAAATTTCTACAAAAGATG
>JANYFV010000568.1 GCA_025359635.1 Undibacterium sp.
TCGCCAGCAAGTCGCCGAAAAAACCGTCCTGGTTTTCTGTGGTGCAAGCCGCCACAACCACGTCGCCTGGCTGTATCTGTTCCGCCGCCACATGCATCATCCAGTTATCGCCGGGGTGCAACAACACCGTCACGGCGGTGCCGCAGATGCGCGCATTGCTATAGATAGGGCGCATGTATGGCTGCATCAGGCCAACCCGGCCCATCGCCTCATGAATAGTGGCGACACCAAAGCGCGCGAGTTTTTTTACCGCAGCTTTATCAGCGCGCACGATGTTGCGTTTCACAATGCCTAGATTGTTCAATGGGTTACTCATTTTTTTCCTTTAATTGGTGATCGTTATAAGTGCAAAATCCTATTACCACCCAGAGCAATCACAGGATGCATTACGTAATATGCACTTCATTTTTGTCCACGAAAAGCACGAAAAAATAGGGAACGGCTTTTTGATTATTTTTCAAAAATTATTTTCCCGTGTTTTGTTCGTTCGTGTCTTTCGTGCTTTTCGTGGACAATGTTTTTCTTTCATCAGCTTGCCCTGCCTATTGCCCTTTTGCCTTGAGTGCCGCATCCAGGCGCGGGAATACGCGGCGTGCATTGCCTTCATAAATCTGGAAACGGTCTTCGTCACTCAGGATTTTTGAGGCTTCGATATAGCGCTTGGTGTCGTCGTAATAATTGCCGGTTTCAGGATCAATGCCACGCACCGCCCCGATCATTTCCGAAGCAAACAAAACGTTCTTGACTGGGATCACGGTATTGAGTAAATCGATACCCGGCTGGTGATACACACAGGTATCAAAGAAAATATTGTTGAGCAGATGCTCTTGCAACAGCGGTTTTTTCAGCTCTTGCGCCAGGCCGCGGAAACGCCCCCAGTGGTAAGGAACGGCGCCACCGCCATGCGGAATCAGAAACTTCAATGTGGGGAAATCGCTGAACAAATTGGATGTCAGGCATTGCATGAAAGCGGTCGTGTCGGCGTTCAGGTAATGCGCCCCCGTGGTATGGAAGCAGCTGTTGCAACTGGTGGAGACATGGATCATGGCGGGGATATCGTACTCGACCATTTTTTCATAAATCGGATACCAGGCCTTGTCGCTCAAGGGCGGCGAAGTCCAGTGACCGCCACTAGGATCAGGGTTGAGATTAATGCCTACATTGCCGAATTCCTTGATGCATTTTTCCAGTTCTGGGATGCAGGTAGAAGGATCGACGCCCGGCGATTGCGGCAACATGGCGGCACCGATAAAGTTATCCGGAAAAAGTTGCGCGACGCGGTAGCACAGCTCATTGCAGATCGCCGCCCAGGTGCTAGAGACATTAAAATCGCCTATGTGATGCGCCATAAAACTGGCACGCGGTGAAAATATCGTCAGATCAGAACCGCGCTCGCGCATCAGGCGCAACTGATTGGCCTCTATCGATTCACGCAATTCGTCATCACTGATTTTCAGCTCGGATACCTTGGGCATCATTGCTGCATCCTGGATGCCGGCGATCTGCCGGTTGCGCCAATTTTCCAGCGCCTTTGGTGCAGTGGTGTAGTGGCCGTGGCAATCGATGATCAGGGGTTTCTTTTTCATGAGGTTCATTTCCATTAAATTTTTATTTAGCGGGCGACCAGATTGCGGAAGGAATCATCACCTCGCCACGCATGATCAGGCGTGCCGTGCGCAGCAAGGCTGCACGCGTTACGCTTTGCGGATCGGCCAGATCGAGACCGAGCTCGACGCTGAATTCTCCGGTCGGATGTTCCACCGAGACTGTAGTATTTTCGCCACCAGACATCACGGCAATGCCGTCACAAATCGAGCCATCCAGCACGCAGGCCGTGGCCACAGTGACCGCCGCCAGCACGCCGATGGCATCGTGGCAGACATGCGGAATAAAGCTGCGCGTGCACAGACTGCCACCTGCGCGCGGCGCGGCGATCAGTGTCATCTTCGGATAATTTTTGCCGCTGACGTCACCCAGCCCCATCAGCTGCCCGGTCTGGAGCCGCAACGCCTCGATGCGTTTCTTCAGCTCCACATCGGCATTCATTGCGGCGACGCTTTCGTAACCTGTGCGACCGATATCGCTGGCCTTGAATAGCACCAGCGGCATGCCGTTGTCGATGCAGGTCACCGGCAGCGTGAATGGTGCAAAACCATCGCCCGCCACCGTAATCACATCCAATACTTTTCCGGTTGGCAGCAGGCTAGAACAAACTGAGCCCGCGGTATCGAGAAAGTTAATCGTGATCGGAGCCGAGCCACCGGGCACACCATCAATCCTGGCCTCGCCCTCATAGCGCACTTGACGGCCAAGCGCGCTCATCGGCGTCTGCACCGTGATGTCGCACTGCATGCCGGTATTCAAGGTCAAGACGCGCACCGTCGTGGTATCGACCTGCGCCTTGATCAAACCACGCTCCAGGGCAAACGGCACGACGGCGGCCAGCATATTGCCGCAGTTGGGTGTGGTATCGACCGTGTTTTTATCCGGCTGCAATTGCGCGAACAAAAAATCCAGTGCGACGCCCGGCGTTTTACTGAGGCTAACGATACCGATCTTGCTGGTGAGCGGATTAGCCCCGCCCAAGCCGTCGATCTGGCGCCGGTCGGGCGAGCCCATCACCGCCAGCAACACCTGGTCGCGGGTGAGAATATCAGTAGGTAAATCCGAGGCTAGGAAGAATGGCCCGCGAGAAGTGCCGCCGCGCATGAATAGGGTAGGAATTGAGGTTTGCATGGTTTCATTATGCTTTGATGCAAGTGAAAAAATAAGTCGATTCAGGCACTAGCAGTTATATCAAACCGGCATAATAGGAGCTATCATATTCAATAAATTAAAAAAACGTCATTCCCGCGCAGGCGGGAATCTAGCTAGTCCATTACGCGTAGCGTCAAGATAGTCATACCTGTTTTTGATGTTGACGTTGCAGCTACTTCCGGATTAAGAGTTCCGCTTCTGAGTTGCCGACTATGCAAGGTAGAAAATGGAAAAAGAAGTGCAGATGTTTGAGCCACAGGCGAGTTTCTGCACCTCCCATTTTGTGACTTGCATAATCGGGAACCCGAAGGGCAGCGAAGTGCGGTCGCCTTCTTTTGCTTACATTTTCTTGGCGAAGCAAGAAAAGTAAGTAGCAGCCGGTCTACCACCGGCCAGCAATCATAAAGCTGCGACGGAACGTTGCAAGACTTATAGGTAATGATCTACGCTAGCAAGAACGAAAAAACATAACTGCAGTCAGAACTTTGAAACAAGTCAGGTAAAAAATGGACCTCAAACAACTAGAATATTTTGTGCATGTCGCCGAACTGGGTAGCTTCACCAAGGCCTCCACCGTGCTAAACATTGCGCAGCCGGCGCTGAGCCGCCAGGTGCGGCAACTGGAGGTCGAGCTGCGCCAGAACCTGCTCAGCCGCAACGGCCGCGGCGTCACCACGACAGACGCGGGAAAACTCTTGCTCGAGCATGGGCGCGGCATCTTGCATCAGGTGGCGCGTACCCTGGAAGACCTGGGGCGCGTGCGCGGCGCTTTGGCAGGACGAGTGGCGGTCGGCTTGCCACCGAGCGCATCGAAAATGATGACGGTACCGCTGACGCGTGAATTCCGCCAACGCCTGCCTGATGCCAGCTTGTCGATCAGCGAAGGCTTGTCGAATGCGATGCAAGAATGGCTGCTGGCAGGCCGCCTTGATATCGCCTTGCTGTATAACCCATCGACCATGATGGATCTGGCTACGCTACCGCTGACAGAAGAAGACCTGTACTTTGTCACGCGTCGCCAAGGCCGGGCGGTAGCCTCGCCGATCAAGCTAAAAGAGGTCGCACAACTGCCCCTGGTGGTACCGAACCGGCCGAACGCGATCCGCATGCTGATTGAAGCGCAGATGGCCACGATCGGTTGCAAGCCAACGATCGCTCTTGAAATCGATAGCGTATCGGCGATTCTCGATCTGGTCGCTGACGGTGCCGGCCATGCCATATTGCCGAAATATGCGGTATCGAGCGCAAGCAATCCGCAGGCATATTTGATACGGCCGATTATCGAGCCCAAACTCATCAGCCGCCTATGTGTCGCCACAGCGTCAGGCCGCATCACCACGCTGACACAAAATGCGATGCTCGCCATCATCAAGGAAATCACCGCTGAGGTATTCGCCGAGACGGCGGGCGTCACTATTCAAGACTATCGCTAGCTTAAGTTAATCGCCTGCGCCAAGCCACCCCACTGCGCTTGAAACATGCGCGCATCCATCAGCTTCACATCGTTGACGATGGGCGCAAAACCCATGTGCTGCAAGACATCGCGTTGCAGATCAACGCCGGGCGCGATCTCTATCAGCTCCAGCCCTTGCGGAGTCAAATTAAATACTGCACGTTCAGTGACAAACACCACGCTTTGCCCACGCTGCGCCGCGTCTATGCCATTGAAGGTAATCTGCTCGACTTGTTCAATAAACTTGCGTGACTTGCCTTCCTTGATGATGCGCAAGCTGCCGTTGCCGACCTCCACTTCCAGCCCTCCGGCAGTGAAGGTTCCGCAAAACACCAGCTTTTTGGTGGAGCGCGTGATATTCACAAAACCGCCGCAGCCGACCGGCCTGCCATTGAATTTGCTGACGTTGACGTTGCCGCAATTGTCGGTTTGCGCCAGGCCCAGAAAACTGGCATCGAGCCCGCCGCCATCGTAGAAATCAAATTGCGCGGCTTGCTCGATAATCGATTCGGCGTTATACGCCAGCGCAAAATCGCCGCCCTGCGCCGGGACGCCGCCACTCACGCCGCTTTCGACACTCAGCTTAAGCAAGTTGGCGACGCCTTCCTCGGCCGCTATCGAGGGTATGCCCGCCGGTATGCCGATGCCCAGATTGGTGATGGCACCCGCGGTGAGCTCTAATGCAGCGCGGCGTGCGATGACTTTTCTTTCATCCAGCGGCATCGCCTGCAACGAATGAAGCGGCACACGGATATCGCCGCACAAGGCCGGGTTAAATTGCGTGGTGATCGTTTGCATGTGGTTTTCGGGCTGGCCGATGACGACATAGTCCACCACCAAGCCGGGGATCTTGACCGACTTCGGATGCAGGCTGCCGGCCTGCACGATACGCTCAACCTGGGCGATGACGATGCCACCGCAAGCCTTGGCCGCCTGGGCAATCGAGAGCTGCTCCAGCAACACGCCTTCCTTGTCCAGACTGATGTTGCCGTTTTCATCGGCCAGCGTGCCACGAATGAAGGCGGCATCGATTTTCGGACAGGGATAAAACAGCCATTCCTCGCCGGCAAAATCAACCAGCTGCACCAGATCCTCGGTCGAGCTGCCATTCATTTTGCCGCCTTCCAGACGCGGATCGACAAAGGTGCCCAGGCCAACCTTGGTCAGCAAACCAGGGCTGCGGCTGGCGATATGCCGGGTCAGGTGCGACAGCGATCCCTGCGGAAAATTGTAGGCTTCGACCTTACCATCAAAAATCATCTGCATCATCTGCTTGCCGGTCTGGCCAAAATGCCCCGCCACCGTGCGCTTGATCATGCCTTCGTGGGCAAAGTGCACCATGCCGCCATCACCGGCGTTACCCACCGCGCCACAGGCCCAGGTGGTCAGGTTGCGCGGGTGTCCGCTTGCAAGAAAGTGGCGCTCCAGACCCTTGAGTATCTCTTCCGGCAAACTGATCATCGCCAGCCCGCCCAGAAATAACGTCGCGTCGTCGGCGATCAGGCTACCGACTTCATCGGCGTGAATGACTTTCATTTTTCTCTCCTCATTGCAAACAACTATAATTATTACACATAATACTTATATTTTATAACTAAAATCATGGGATTAGCCGTGAAAGTTAAACTCAGCAAGGAAAATGAGCGGAATGGCTTGAAGTAAATGGTTTTATAATTGCAGAAAAAAGGGCGGCGCATCACTAAAAAATATGGTGATACTGCCCCTTTGGTTCCATTGACTCTCAGGCGCGACCCATGGCCTTAAGTTCCTGCACGGCGCGCCATGCCATGTCGATAGCTGCATCGGTATAGGCCTTTCCGGCCGCGTCCGCATTCGCTATGACGATGTTTCCATGGCGCTTGCTGGCGGCCTGATGCGCCGGTTTCCCCTGATATTGCGCTTCGCCAAACACATAACCGTGCGGCCAGCGGTTAAGCGTGATGGCAGCGATATCGCGCTGCACATCAGTGAGTGGTGCCGCAGTCAGGTTGGCGGCGAAACTCTGCGCCGGCGCCAGCCCCGGCACATAGTAGCGCGAGTAGAAATCCACACCATGCGTGCTGGGTATGCCGCTACGCAACAGGCGGTGCTGGCCAAAAGCGGCAGCATCATAAAACACGCCCAGAGAGTTCATGCCGCGCAAAAAAATTACGGTCATAGGCAGCAGCCATGCGCTTGATGTCGATGCCAAGCTTGCTCAATAAACCCAGTGCCACTTTGCTATAGACGGATGGCACTATCGATTGGGTACCGCCGTAGGACAGGCAGAGTTTGCCATCGACGCTAAATTCATTGCGCTTGGCGTGACCACCGAAATCGTCGTGATTATCCAGAATCAAGATGCGCGCATCGCGCTTGACCTGCGCGCGGTAAAAATAGGCGGCTGACAGACCGCTGATGCCGCCGCCAATCACGATCAGGTCGTAATGCTCTGGAACTCCTACCACAGGCCCGAATTCGCGCGCGCTTGAGAACGCCAGCGCGTGTGCCGCTTCGAATGCGCCGGCATGACTGCCACGCAGGCCAGTCAACGCCGGTGGATAAACTGGTACGGACAAAACCTCAGTCATTGCGCTAGCCATGACCGAGAGCGGCCAGCCAGTTGCGCTGGCGCTGGCGACGGCCATGCCATTCAGAAAATCGCGACGGGTAATCTAGGCATCAATGGCTCCTGTTTAATGTAGTGTTGCTTAGATTCAATGCATCAGGATTTTAATTATTTAATATAACGATTATATACAATAACAAAAAAAGAAATGACTGGGTTGTTTCGGTATCTAACATTGATCTGGATCAAGTCGCCTTGCCAGAAAAATAAGGCAACGCATAGTGATTTTTGACAGTTGGCAATAGCTGCCATGTTACTATTTAACTTGTAATTTATCCGCCCCATAAGCAGCTTTCCGGGACGTAAAAAAACCATCTACCCTGATTGACAATTTAAGATGCCACCGAAAAAAAAAGCCGATTTCATTAACGCGATCCAGGA
>JANYFV010000423.1 GCA_025359635.1 Undibacterium sp.
ACGACGATCAATGGAATTCCGGTTGCGGCCACGTTTGACCCGATGTTGAAAACGCAAATCGACGCGATCGAGAAAACGATTGGGCGAACGTTGGGCGATGACGATGACGATGGGAAGTGGGAAGTGATTGCAGTTGTCACAGATAAAAAAGCAAAGCTGATGGCGATTCGCACGGCTGAATCGACGGGTAAAGTCGATGGTGCCGATGTGAAGATCGATACGACGTATTCGGTGCCGGTCGAAGCGATCGTGATCGAGATCATCGCTGCAAAATGCGGCCCGTTTGTCGGCGTAAAAGGCAAAGGCGTTTTGAAGGAAGACGGTACGATCGGGAAGTAATTTGTTGACTGTGTCAGGAAATGAAGAAAGGCGCGGAGAACCGTTTCGTTCCGCGCCTTTCTTTTTTGCCGGTCGCGCTTTGATGCTGCGACCGGCGGAGTTTTTTTTGGAGCTCTATCATTTAGTACGTGCGATAGAAACCGGGGTGCCACACCTGAATGCGGCGGCCTTCGCACCACTTCGTTTCGTAGAAGCCATCAACCCACACCCGAGGCGCGCTGTAGACATAACTGGGAGCAACGTAATATCCGGTGTTGCAGCCGCTGGAGTAACCACCATAGTAGCTGCGATCGGAGTAGCCGCGATTGTAGTTACTGTAGTTGTTGTGGTAGCCGTTGCCGTAATAGTTGCCGCCGTATCCGCCCCAATTTCCACGATTGTAGTCGCCGCTGCCGTACCCACTGCCGACGCCAATACCGACTCCCACGCTCACATTGTTCCCGTGCCGCTGTCCATCGCGTTCACGTTCTGAAGCTGAGACGGTTGCGGTGTTGAGAGCGAAGATGCAGGCCAGAGCCAGCGCCACACTGCCGAACAATGCTTTTCGAGCGGTCGAGATTGTGTTCATGATTCGCGTACCCTTTTCAACTGTCGATCTTTTTTGAGCCGCGCACCTTGAATCCATTCAAGGCCGTTTCAGCTCGTTCTTGTCTCCTGTAAATAAGACGAGCATGTGACGCGAAAATGATGATGGCCTCGGGAATGTGAATTTGTGCATATTTGCAAGTCGTTTGCCTAAATATAGATAAGTGGATTTGAAATCCTTAAAAATAGTACGTATGCGTACTGTTTTGTTTATTCCGATACACTACCGTCGCGTTGAGCGGCTCTGATTTTCCCACAAAGCATTAATCCAAATCGTTTTACACGCGAAATCAAGTTCCAACGATTTGAATTTTGACTTATTCTAGGGCTTTCTCAATTCCTTTGAAAGGCCCGAATGAATCGCGGAAAGACGATCTTTTCTCAGTTTATCTTGCAGCTTTCGCATGACCAATTCCGTAAGTTCGTCGAACGTTATGATGGCAACTACCGCACGCGTTCATTGTCATGCTGGGATCAGTTTCTGTGCATGGCTTTCGCTCAGCTTTCTGGCATGGATAGTCTTGGCGATACTATCGCTTGCCTGGGCAAGCGCGGGAAAACTCTTTATCATTTCGGTATTCGCGGCCAGGTTTCGAAAAGCGCGCTGGCCCGAGCTAATGCTCGTCGGGACTGGCGTATCTACCACGACTTCGCGATGCATCTGATTGACGAGGCGCGAAAACTTTATTCCGGCGAATCCTGGAGCGAAGTACTGTTGGACCATGCCGTCTATGCGTTCGATTCCACGACGATCGATCTCTGCCTGACATTGTTTCCGTGGGCCAAATTTCGCAAGCGCAAAGCGGCCGTTAAAATGCACACGCTCCTGGATGTCGTCAGCCAAATCCCCACGGTCATTCATATTACGACGGGTAAAGTGCATGATGTCAACCTTCTCGACAAACTGGTTTACGAAGCAGGCGCAATCTATCTGATGGACCGTGGCTATATCGACTACGAACGGTTATATCGGCTGCACTGTGCCAAAGCTATCTTTGTTACCCGTTCGAAAAAGAATGCGAAATTTCGATGGGTACAATCTCGGCCAGTTAACAAAGCAGCAGGTATTATCCGCGATCAACTGGTACGACTTCGCAATGCTGGCATGATCAAGTGTTACCCGGATTGTATGCGCAAAATTGTCTTCATTGATCCGGAATCAGGCAAGCGACTGGTATTTTTAACGAACGAATTGACCTTGCCTGCAGAGACTATCGCGGCATTATACAGATCACGCTGGCGGGTCGAATTGTTCTTCAAATGGATCAAACAAAACCTCCGGATCAAAGCGTTTTTCGGAACCAGCGCCAACGCAGTGAAGACTCAAATCTGGATTTCCATCACGATGTATGTACTCGCAGCGATCATGAAGAAAAGAATGAACCTGAAAGCACCTCTATCAAAAATACTGCTCATTTTTCGCATTCGATCTTTCGAGCGAACATCTTTGCAGGAAGCACTTTATGAAAACGATGCGCCAAAAACAGAAATCGATTCTTGTAACCCGTTGTCATTGTGGGACTTTTAACCGGACGGTACTGACACAACGCATACAATTTCGATTCCTGAGA
>JANYFV010000019.1 GCA_025359635.1 Undibacterium sp.
CAACCTTGTATGCGCGTTTGACTAAGGACCTCACAAATGAAGAGTTGCAGGCCTTGTTTGAAACTGCCTATAAAGACGAGCCTTTTGTCGATGTCATGCCATTTGGCTCGCATCCGGAAACCCGTTCAACGCGCGCTTCGAATATGTTGCGCCTCGCATTACATCGCAATGGCGACACGGTAATTGTCTTGGTGGTGCAGGATAATCTCGTGAAAGGCTCATCTGGCCAAGCCGTGCAATGTATGAATATCATGTTTGGACTGGACGAAACGACCGGTCTGAAGCACGTGCCTGTCATGCCTTAAGCTCATGGCAAAGTCCCGCTTCTGGCAGCGACGTATAGTAGCGTCGAAAATGACCATCAATCACCAACAGCCTTGGCCGATCAAGTTGGCTCTGATTGCGTTGGTGATTGGCGTCGGCGGTGCAATTGCACTCTGGACTTATGATCTTGGGCGCAGCTTTGCATTCGGCCCCAAATTTAGTGCTGAACGATTAGAGTCCTTGCAACAGCAAGTCGCGACCTTAATCGCGGAGCGGGATAAGCTGGCAACTACAGCGAATACCGCTGAGAGCAAAGAAAATATTGAAAAATCGACGCAAAAGCAATTGACCGATCAGGTTAAAACATTGACGGCAGAGAATCTGAAGTTAAAAGATGATCTGGCTTTTTTTGAAAGTTTGATGCCGTCGACGACCGGGCCAGACGGTATTTCGGTCAAACGTATTAAGGCAGAACTGCTCGCGCCAAATCAATTGCAATATCATGTATTGATCATGCAGGGCGGTAAAAGCAATCATGAATTTGGTGGCGAAATGCAGCTTATCCTCACGTTGGTACAGGCGGGGAAACCTGCTATGATGCAATTCCCCGATGCCAAATCGGGTGAAGCAGGAAAATTGAAGTTGCTTTTTAAGCATTATCAACGCCTTGAAGGGGTTATTGTTTTACCCGAAGGCGCCGTAGTTAAAGCAATCCAGGTCAAAGTATTGGAGAAAGGGCTGCAACGCGCCCAACAATCCATTAATCTTTAAATTGATGTCAATTTATTGCCTTTGACGGCAGATATTAACAATATTTCGGGAACCTACTTATGTTTAATAAGAAAGACAAAAATACCATTGATAGCCTGATCGGCATATCAACGAATATCGAAGGCAATGTCCACTTTAAAGGTGGTTTGCGCATTGATGGCCATGTCAAAGGGAATGTGATCGCTGAAGCGGGATCATCCAGTATGTTAGTTATTTCTGAAAAAGCCAGGATCGACGGCGAAGTTCGTGCTGGCCATATTGTCGTGAATGGTGAGATCAACGGGCCGGTGTTTTGCTCTGACCTGATAGAGTTGCAGACCAAAGCAAAGATTTCTGGCGATGTGCATTATAAAGCCCTGGAAATGATGAATGGCGCATTGGTCTCTGGTAATTTGACCCATGAACAGCTCACCGAAACGGTGTTGAAACTGGCTGCATCTAACTAGCTCCTGAATATCGGTCTATAATGAAGGTCTGATTGAATTGTAGGAGCTAAACATGAATGCCGTAACCGAAATGCCAAGTCCCATCGTTTTCACTGATAGTGCCGCTTCTAAAGTTGCGCAACTCATCGAAGAAGAGGGTAATCCTGATCTGAAACTCCGGGTGTTTGTCCAAGGTGGTGGATGTTCCGGCTTTCAGTATGGTTTTACTTTTGACGAGATCACTAACGAAGATGACACCGTCATGCATAAAAATGGCGTTCAGCTATTGATAGATGCCATGAGTTACCAATACCTGGTCGGTGCAGAAATCGATTACAAAGATGACCTCGAAGGCGCGCAATTTGTGATCAAGAATCCAAATGCCCAATCTACTTGTGGTTGTGGATCATCGTTCTCAGCATAAAATTGTTGTGACCAAAAACGGGACGCTGAGGCGTCCTTTTTTTATGCGTGAAATAAATTCTGTGTTGTCACTTGGAACAATTCATCTCAAACTGACAAAATCTGATTACACTGAGAATTCATCACAGGAGTAGACATGGAGCAGCTCAGTTCAGACATGTTGCATCAGCAGCGCCAGCGCACGGTAGTTGCGGCCTTGCGTGCTGTGTTGCCGGCGCATTGTGTGCTGTTTCATGAAGAAGACACCAGACCCTATGAATGCGATGGTTTGGCAGCATATCGACAATTGCCGATGGTAGTCGCCTTGCCAGAAAACGAGGCGCAGGTCATCGCGATTCTGAATGTGTGCCGGCAGATGCAAGTGCCTATTGTGCCGCGCGGTGCTGGCACCGGGCTTTCTGGTGGCGCCATGCCGACAGTTGATGGCGTGGTTTTATCCACCGCAAAACTGAATAAAATACTTCAAGTCGATGCCTATGCCAGAACGGCGGTGGTACAACCTGGCGTACGCAATCTGGCGATTTCTGATGCGGTAAGCCGGCATGGTTTGTACTATGCGCCGGATCCGTCTTCACAAATAGCCTGCACCATCGGTGGCAATGTCGCTGAAAACGCTGGCGGCGTGCATTGCCTCAAATATGGGCTGACCGTGCATAACGTCTTGCGCGTGCGGGTCGTCACGATAGACGGCGAAGTCATCGAACTTGGTAGCGCGGCATTGGATGCGCCCGGACTTGATTTGCTGGCGGTTTTTATCGGCTCTGAAGGCATGCTCGGTATCGTTACCGAAGTCACGGTTAAATTGGTCGCCAAGCCACAAACTGCCAGAGTCATCATGGCCTCGTTTGATGATGTCATTAAAGCTGGCAATGCAGTGGCGAACGTGATCGCCGCAGGCATTATTCCTGCAGGTCTTGAGATGATGGATAAGACATCTTCGCGCATGGTTGAGCCTTACGT
>JANYFV010000024.1 GCA_025359635.1 Undibacterium sp.
AGCGCGCATGGTGCCCAGTACCGAAGCGGCACCACCCATGTCGTATTTCATTTCGTCCATGCCTGCGCCTGGTTTCAATGAGATACCACCGGAGTCAAAAGTAATCCCTTTGCCGACCAAAACTGTCGGTGCATCTTTGGCTTTGCCGCCCATATGCTTGAGGACGATGAATTTTGGCGGTTCGTCTGAACCGTTCGTGACCGACAAAAAGCTATTCATCTTCAAGGCTTGCAATTGCTTGCGATCTAATACTTCCACGCCCATTTTGTAATCGGCAGAGATTTTCTTGGCGGTTGTCGCCAGATAAGTCGGGGTGCAGATATTTGGCGGTAAATTGCCCAACTCTTTAGTTAAATCCATGCCGTTCGCCAGCGCGACGCTTTGTGCTAAAGCAGTTTTGGCAGCTGCGCCTTCAGCGGCAACAACGGCAAACGCGACTTTCTTTACGCCTGATGATGTTGTATCTTTTTTGCTTTTCATGCCATCAGCACGGAAAATCGACTCGCGGAAAGCTAATACTCCAGTGCGAATAGCCCAAGCTGTGTCGCGGCCTTTGACTGCTGGCAAGGCAATAAGAGCATCGTTCGCTCCTAATGAGGCTAATGCCTTGGCAGCCGCTTGTGATGCAGATGCATAGGCCTTTTCCGTACAAACTAATGCAGATTCACCCAAACCAACCAATAAAATACGCTCAGCTAAAACATCTTTGCTGTTGCCAAAACTACGCAGTAGTAGCGAAGAACCAGCTTTACCAGTAATATCGCCGGCTTTTAAGGCGGCGCTAATTGCGCCGTTTTTATCCAGGGCGGTTGCGGAAGGGCTTAATTTTTTATTTTCAAATACGCCTACAACTACGCAACCAGTTTTGGTGGCATTCACCGTGCTTTTGGCGTCGAATGTTTTTATGCTAAAGTCCACGTATTACTCCTCTTTGTAAGTTTCGTAAAACAGGTATTATAACCCTCCATGATTTTTCAGCGCGCGCTTCAACGTGAATTATTCGGTGCCGCAGGTGCAGTTTTTACTACCCTGTTCACCATCACCATCACTTTTATGCTCATCAAAATCCTCGGCCAAGCTGCGGGAGGAAAGGTGGCGTCAGCAGATGTCATTACGCTGATTGCCTATTCTTCATTGACCTATTTGCCGATTTTGTTGATGTTGACCGGATTTATCTCGGTCTTGATGGTGATAACACGGATGTATCAGGATTCTGAAATGGTCGTCTGGTTTTCCTCTGGCCTAAGTTTGACTAGCTGGGTGAGACCAATATTCAGATTCGGTCTTCCGTTCATTGTACTTATCGCTTTGTTGAGTCTGGTAGTGACGCCTTGGGCGAATCGTCAAAGTTCGGAAGTACGCCAAGGCTATGAGAAACGTGAAGATATCGCCAAAGTATCCCCAGGAAAATTTCAAGAATCCGCTTCATCTGAACGCATATTTTTTGTTGAAGAGGTTACTGGTGACCTGAGTAAAGTAAAAAACATCTTCATCAATACGTTTAAAGATGGCCGCTCTAGCGTGGTTGTGGCTAAAGAGGGCATGATAGAGATTAATCCTCAAGGCGATAGATTTTTAGTCATGAGTAAGGGACGTCGTTACGATGGTTTGCCGACTGAGCCTGATTTTCAGATGATGCAGTTCGAGAAATACGGCATCCTGGTGTCTGCGCAAACCAAGGCGGCGGCCGGTGATAAGTCAGCCAAGTCACTTTCTTTATCCGAGTTATTGGCTGATCCGAATAACTTTAATCAGGGTGAGTTATTGTGGCGCATTTCATTGCCGTTGATGGCTAGTGTGCTGCTGCTGCTGGCGGTTCCCTTGGGATACGTGAACCCACGAGTCGGGCGGTCGGCAAATTTGATTTTCTCCCTTTTGCTGGTGGTGCTGTATCTGAATATGCTCAATATTGTTCAGGCCGCAGTAGTACAGGGACGTTCGCCTTTTGGCATGGCATGGTGGCCTCTGCATTTGTTTGCGTTGATTAGTGTGGCAATGCTTTTTGGCTGGCGTTTAAAGGTGAATAGTCGGCTCCATCCACTGGTTTTATGGTCGAAGATTAAGTGCAGTATGCGTAATGCAGGACAGAGCACGAACATTGCAGGAAAAGGCGCGACATGACAGTATTGCAAAAGTATTTTGGTACCGAGATCATCCGCGCCGTGTTGTTTGTCATGCTGGCCTTGCTCGCTTTATTTTCATTTTTTGACTTGATGGCTGAGCTGCCGTCGGTCAATAAAGGCGGTTATCACCTGGCACATGCCTTTGCGTTTGTGTTTTTGGGTTTGCCAGGCTATATCTATGAATTTATGCCTATCGCGGTGTTGATTGGTACGATTTTTGTGTTGGCCCAGTTTGCCTCTAATTCAGAATTTACCATCATGCGCGCAGCCAGTATGTCTACCTGGAAAGCCGGCAGCATGTTGGCCAAGGTAGGTTTAGTGTTTGTCGTACTCACGTTTTTATTTGGTGAACTGATTTCGCCATTTTGTTCCAAGTGGGCGAAAGACGTAAAAATGACAGCACTAGGCGCTTCCGTGACGCAAGAGTTTCGTACGGGTCTCTGGACCAAAGATCTTGTCAGAGAAAATGGACTTGAGGGAAGTATCGTTGGTTCGCGTTTTTTGAACGTCAAAGAAATTTTGCCGAATCGGCATCTGATTGGCGTCAAAGTGTATGAGTTCGATATTAATTTTAGCCTGGTAAGAGAAATTACTGCGGCGCGTGCCGAATACATAGGCAAGAATGTGTGGCGATTATTTGACGTGGCCGAGACAGGGCTTCCTAAAACATTGACAGCGCAAGATATGTCATCGGCGAGTAGTTTGAAGTCTGAAACAAAAGAGATGGTGTCAGAAATTACACCAGATATTTTATCGGTATTGTTTGCTGACCCAGATCGTATGTCGGCTTATGATTTGGCTGCTTTTTCCCGACATCTGGCAGACAATAAACAAAGCTCTGAACGTTATGAAATGGCGTTTTGGAAAAAAATAACTTACCCCTTCGCTGTTCTTGTGATGATGGCCTTGGCGCTGCCCTTTGGCTACCTGCATGCAAGAAGTGGTGGTGTCAGCTTTAAGATATTTGTTGGAATCATGATCGGTATGGTGTTTTATCTCGTGAACAGTTTATTTTCTCATGTTGGTTTGTTAAATACCTGGCCCGCACTTGTGACGGCTTTGGCGCCAAGTTTATTATTTTTGATGATGGCGATGATTGCCTTGCGCTATGTAGAAAGACACTAGTAATGGCCTCAATGAAAATAAAGACTGCCATGATTTTGTTTGCCCACGGTGCACGTGATCCACGCTGGGCGCAGCCGTTTCAACGCTTGCAGGTAATGACGCAAGCCAATTTGCCTGAAGTGAAGGTTGAGTTGGCTTTCCTGGAGTTTATGACGCCCAATCTGACGGATCTGGTGCCGCAATTAATCGCCGATGGCTACGAAAAAATAGTGGTTGCGCCGATATTTTTAGGGCAGGGTGGTCATGTTTTGCGTGATTTGCCATTGATGGTCAATCAACTGCGTGTAACGTATCCGACGTTAGAGTTGCAGCAACTTGAAGCGGCGGGAGAAGATGCTTTAGTATTGCAGGCGATTCGGGATTATTGCGTTAGTTCGGTCATTGGGTAACGTGTTTATCCACACTTGAATTTCTTTTCTGTCGAATTTAATTTACGATTTCTTATCAACTCGATTTTTTTTAATGATAGCTATTCGGAAGCTAGGGGAAAGATCAAAACCACTCAACACGCAGACGCCGTGGCGTTCAGAAAAACCGGAGAACAGTATACAAACTGCTCGCCTCTGCCATTGTTGTGTCTCAGTGCATCGGCGTTAAGAGCTTTGTTTTTTTATACCGCTTCAACGCTGCTGGATAGTCCTCATGAATGAAAATATCCGCTCAGTAGATTCGTAGAGTCTGGGAATAATTATGTCTTGTGATTTCCCTGAATTCTATAAAAAAGACATCTGCATGAACCACGTCAATCAGCAAGAAAATAGTTCGGATTTTCATTTATTTCCACAAGGAACGATTTTTCAATGATATCTCGATTGTTTTCACTTTATTGAGCGATAGATACCGCAATTTCCTTTTTATTTCCTCCCTCATCCTAGCTGTGGACGGACTACTCTCTTCGCCACGTCGCTGATTAAAATTTTGTTAGCCGCTTTGATCAGGTCCATACAAATACTTTTCATGATCACTTGTGCGTTCACTTTCGTCGCGTTGATGTAGAGCTTGCTCTGGCCATGCCAAATAATTGTTTGGCGGTGCCGAAACATTGTTCGACGATGTAGCGGCGGCGACTGATCAATTTGTTCGCTTCAATTTGACGTTTGCTCAATGGTTTATTTCTTTGTGCCTTGTGCATAATGGCGCTTTTTATTTCGAAGTGTGGTTGCTCTGAGCATCTGTCAGTGGACGGACGTTGACGGCGCTACACAGGGCAACTCGATAATAAAACGACTACCGAGCCCTGGTGTGGATTCAACGTCAAGTTGGCCGCCCAGTGTTTCTTCTACCAGTTGCCGCGAAAAAGCCAGTCCGATGCCTGACCCACCTTGGCCTGATTTGGTGGTGAAAAAAGGTTCGAACAAGTGGCCGATGATTTCTGCATCCATGCCCTTGCCGTTATCCTCCACGACGAGTCGCAGGCGTTGGTTGGCGAGTGCCTCGGCCAACAAAGTGATGGTGCCGCTGGTGCGCTCCTCAAAAGCATGCACTAGCGCATTTTGCACCAGATTTGTGATGACCTGACTGAGCGGGCCGGGATAGCTATCCATGTACAATTCTAGAGCGATAGTACGCACAATTGTCACTGACCGATTGCGAAGTGTTGGGCTCAATGTGATCAATATTTCATCGATCAACTGATCGACGTCAAACGTACGTCGTCTTTGAGTGGCTTGATCAATCGACATCTGCTTGAGACAACTCACGAGATCGCTGATCCTGACATTTTCGGTTTCGACGATTCTAAGGCCTTCTTTCAGAGTGGCGAGAAAGCTGTCCAAGTCAGTGCGACGCATGGCACCTACAGACATCTTGTGTGAAATTTCCGTCAAACTATCCCTCATGGTGCTGGTTACCATCGCAGTATTGCCAACCGACGTATTGAGATCGTGAGCCAAGGACGGTACCAGAGCGGCCATTACGGCCATCGGATACGCTTTTTGGTAGTCCGTACGCACCTGTGCAAGGCTTTCATCTGATACATGCAATTCACCAGTACGGATGCTTAGTTGTTCGGCCAGTGCGGTGTTTGCCCTTTCCGTTTGATTGTGTGCGGCTACCAGCGCTTCGTTCAGGTGCTGTTCGTTCAACAGATAACCCACCTTTCGGTGAAAAAACGACGCTACCAAGCCGATAAATTTGATGTCAACTTGGTCAAATAGCGTTGTGCGTGCGCTGGTTACCAACAAGCCCCGCAACTGATTAGTTTCCCAATGTGGGCAGACGTAGATCTGTACGCTCTCAGTGTTTTGAAATATTTCTGGAAGATTTTTCTCAGCCTTTGCCAGCGCGGCAGTATCAAAAATTTTTGCCTTTCCTTCTTTCCATATATTCAGTTCAAACTCTGTCAGTTGCAGACTTGTCGCGTGGGACATGCTGACCTTTCCACCAGCCCCATCAATGACAAGAAAATGCGAATCTGTCGTAAGTTTACCAATCTGATCAGGTTCATTATGCATCTCCAAGCCCAGGAAGCGCCAGGCATGGACGTTGGTAACGTACTTCAAGCGCGATACCACGAGCTGAGCGACTTGCAGTAAATCCACGGCAGCGATCATTTCCCGCGAGAGTTCGACAAATGCCTCGTAACGCGCCAATTGCGAACGGTCTGAATCGTCAATCATTAACTATTTTTCTGCGATGTGGATAGGGCTAAATCGGCCTCAGCTTCGTTAGCCGCATCAGTGTTGGGTGGGAATTCCTGATCGACGGGAATATCCAAAATTGCCGTAATAGTATTCATCATTACGCCAAAATCGGCCTGCGCCATGAGTTCATCGACCTCTTGCTCGGTAAACCCTTCGTCGCGAAGCCTGTCCTCAAAATTAAAAAGTTCACCTGCCACATCCTTCGGGTGCAAAGCAGCTCGCGTCACCACCTCAATGGCAACTTGAAAGGATTTGGGCAACGTCCCATATGCCCGGCCTTCGGCTAAGCTGAGCAAATCTTGATAAGTGAGGGTTTTGTCCAGCGACAAGGCGGCGTGCCCATGCGCAGCAGTGCAGTAGCGATTACCCGTGTTGATGGAGATGACAAATAGGATGAGCTGCTTGAGCAGCATCGGCACACTGCCTGTAAGGACAACGTGTTTGAATTTTTCCCAATTGGCTTTGAGCACGTATTCGTTTGTGCCCATGGACATCATCCAATTGGGTACCTCAGTTAAGCCCATAACGGCCATGCCCTCGTCGTAAATGGCTTTGACGCCTGGTGTTGCATCCGCATAAGAAATCAAGACATGGCGTTTCATGGTTATTCCTCGGTTAGGGTAAGCATCGCAGGTTTGTCTCGCGGCTGATTATCCGCGGGTATTTCGATAATGAGTATAGACGCTTTGGATAGTTTTGTGCGCTTTGACTGTCGCTGTGCAGCAATGCTCGCTTCCTTTCGGACATCGAGCCAAGTGTTAGCAGGAACCGCATTGTACTCAGCCGGTTATTGTCTTCGCCTCGCTATTCTGAATGCGCTTTAATCATTTTTATGACGATTTGTCCGAGGAGGTAAGCGGACGCTGGGCGGACACCATGTGGATAAAAAATGTAAATTTTTATTGTTTTAAATCAATGGCTTAGTGTTGGCATGATTTCTGCTTTAGTGTAGGTAGACCCAACTACACTTTGACGCTCATGATCCGCGATACCTCTGCCCAAGATGCCGTACTGACTGCTGCCCCAGTGTGGCGTAGAAAAAAACTCTATGTCTGGGCCGGTCTTGTGATTGCCCTTATTGTGGCGGGCGTAATGGTCTTGTCGGCCTGGTCCGGTAGCACAAAATCCGTCAATGTGGCTCGTTTGAAAATTGCTCAAGTGAGTCGCGGTCTCTTGGTCAGGGATGTTGCCGTGAATGGCCGACTGGTCGCGGCGATTAGCCCGACTTTATATTCCACCGCACCAAGTACCGTCACCTTAAGAGTTAAGGCTGGCGATACCGTCAAGAAAGGCGATGTCGTCGCTGAACTGGAATCGCCTGATCTCAGCAATCAACTGAAACGCGAACAAGCCAGCTACGAACAGCTAGAAGCGGAAGTTGCACGTCAACACATCCTCGCGCGCAAACAAAAACTCCTGGCCAGACGTGATGCCGATCAGGCAGAAATTGACAGGGTTGCTGCCGACCGTACTTTTCAACGAATCGAAAAAGCCGGGCTACTGGGCGTGGTTGCCAAGTACGATTTCTTAAAAGCGCAAGACACCTTAAAAACCGCAGAGATCAGAGCCAAACACGCAGAGCTGGCGACTGCACTGGAAAATGAAGATGTTGACCTGACGCTGAAAACCAAGCTCAGCCAGCTACAGCAACAGCGCCTGGTAAGAGACGACGCGATGCGTAAAGTAGAAGAGCTCAAACTGAAAGCTCCGGTTGATGGCATGGTCGGTACCTTATCGGTGGCCAATCGCAGTGTAGTTGCTGCAAATACGGCGCTGATGACTTTGGTCGATCTCTCGCAACTCGAAGTGGAGCTGGAAATCCCAGAATCCTATGTTGCCGATCTTGGTCTTGGAATGACGGCAGAGGTGACCATCAATGGTGTCAAAGCAATCGGAAAGCTATCTGCACTTTCGCCCGAAGTGGTGAAAAGCCAGGTGCTTGCCAGAGTACGTTTTAATGGCGAACAACCACACGGCTTGCGTCAAAGTCAGCGCGTTTCGGCTCGCCTGCTAATTGAAGAAAAACCGAATGTCTTGTTATTGCCGCGCGGTCCATTTGTCGAAAGTGAAGGCGGCCGTTTTGCCTATCTGGTCGATAAAGGAATCGCGAGGCGCATACCGTTGAAAGTCGGCGCAACCAGCATTAGTGCAGTCGAGATTATGGACGGGCTGAAGGATGGCGACAAAGTCGTCATCGCAGGAACCGAGTTGTTTGAAAATGCAGTTAGTGTGTCGTTGAATAACTAGTAATCGGCAGTGACGTGGTGTTAACTCCTTCCCCCTTAAAAAAGGGAAGGGACTGATTTCAGGCATCGCAAGCTTGAAGAGTATTTTTCGCAGGTCATATTTTTAACGTTCGCAATCACAAAAAAAAGGAATCCCCATGTTACGTATGAATAATCTCAGTAAAGTCTACCGCACTCACATGATAGAAACCCATGCACTGCGTGGCTTTGAGATCCATGTCAAAGAAGGTGAATTTGTCACGGTAACTGGTCCTTCAGGTTCGGGTAAAACCACCTTCCTGAACATCGCCGGTTTGCTGGAAGAATTTACCAGCGGCGATTATCTTCTCGATGGCGTCAACGTCAAAGGTATGGATGATAATGCGCGCTCGCGCTTGCGCAACGAAAAGCTAGGTTTTATTTTTCAGGGCTTCAATCTGATTCCGGATTTGAATTTATTTGATAATGTGGATGTCCCTTTACGTTACCGCGGTTTCAACGCCGCTGAGCGTAAATGCAGAATCGAGGAAGCCTTGACGCAAGTTGGCCTGGCATCGCGTATGAAGCATTATCCGGCAGAACTCTCTGGCGGTCAGCAACAACGCGTTGCAATAGCCCGTGCCTTGGCAGGCAAGCCCAAGCTCTTGCTGGCCGATGAGCCGACCGGTAATCTTGACACCCACATGGCACGCAGCGTCATGGAATTACTAGAAGAAATTAATGCCCAAGGCACTACCATTTTGATGGTGACGCATGATGCTGAGTTGGCCGTGCGGGCGCAGCGAAACGTGCATATTATTGATGGCCAAGTCAGTGATCTGGTGCGCAAGACTCCCTCGTTGTATGATGCTAACCACGACGCACACTCGGTTGATACCGCAGCGGCATAAGGAATGAAAATGCTTAGCTATTATTTTTTCCTCGGCGTACGAAGCTTGCGCCGTAATCCTGCGCTGACGGCCTTGATGGTACTTACCTTGGCGATTGGTGTTGCCGCAAGCGTATCTACTCTGACGATTTTGCATGTGATGTCGGGCGATCCTATTCCACATAAAAGCGCACGGCTATTTGCGCCGATTATCGACAACGGCCCCAAGGAAGGCTATGTGCCGGGCGAAAAACCACACGATCATCAATTGAGCTACCGGGACGTGGTTAGTTTTTTGGCAAGCGGGCAGGGCGAACGACGTACTGGTTTGTATCGCATCGGTGTCGTCATCGAACCAACACGAGTTGATCTTGGTGTAATTTCCGCTGAAGGCGTGGCAGCCACGAAGGATTTTTTTGCGATGTTCGACCTGCCTTTTCTATATGGCCAAGCTTGGCGTGAACTCGATGATAAAAATGGTGGCGATGTGGTGGTGCTGAGTCGTAAAACTTCGGAAAAAATATTTGGCTTGGCCAATCCCGTTGGCCAGCGCATACACATGCTGAATGGAGATTTTCAAGTGGTAGGTGTGCTTGATAAATGGGTGCAGCGACCACGTTTTTATGCGTATAACGGACGCAGTGCAGCCTTCAATACAGAAGAAGAATTTTTGATTCCTTTGAGTAGTGCGATTCGGCATGAGACGACACACGAGGGTAGCATGAGTTGTAGTGGGGATCGTGGCGCGGGCTGGCAAGCTTTGCTCGATTCTGAATGTACCTGGTTGCATTTTTGGTTCGAACTGAAGTCAGAGACCCAGCGCGTCGATTTGCAAAACTATATCGATAACTATGTCGCTGAACAGCGCAAGCTGGGACGCTACAAACGTGAAGAAAAAAATCGTCTGTTTAATGTGCGTGAATGGCTGACAGAAATGCATATCATTGGTGACGATAGCAAGCTTTCCGCCTGGCTGGCATTTGGTTTTCTATTGCTGTGTCTGGTCAATACCATAGGTTTGTTGCTGGCTAAATTTTCGGTGCGTGCGTCAGAGGTCGGTGTGCGTAGAGCCTTGGGTGCATCACGCAGGCAAATCTTTATGCAGTTTTTGATTGAAACCAGTGTGATTGGTGTCGTTGGTGCTTTGGTCGGTGTCGTACTCGCTTTTGGTGCTTTGGCCCTGATCGGTATGCAATCCAAACATCTGGCGGTAGTGGCGCATATGGATTGGTCGATGCTGGGTTTGACCTTCATTCTTTCTGTCAGCGCTGCGATGTTGGCGGGTCTTCTGCCGACCTGGCGCGCCTGCCAGGTCACGCCAGCGATACAACTTAAATCACAGTGAACATGGATGGACAAAAATGAAAACACTATTTGAAATTCGGCCTATTTTTTCTGCACTATTACGCAATAAAACCGGGCCTTTGCTGGTCGCCATTCAAGTGGCTTTAAGTCTGGCGATATTGGTTAACGCCATTTATATCGTTAATCTGCGGCTCGATGTGGCGGCACGTCCCAGCGGTATTGTGGCAGAACAAGACGTCTTCATGCTACACGCCAGCAATCAGAAATTGGGTGACCATGTGGATCAGTTAGCCATGCAAAAGCAAGAGGCGGCGACCTTGCGTGCGGTGCCCGGTGTGGTTTCTGTGGCGCGCACTAGTTCATCGCCCTTATCCTATTCGGGCAGTAACGCCAGTCTTTCGACAGACCGTAAACAAACCATCGCCAGCGCAAATGCTGCCTATTATCTGGCGCCGGATTCTCTGGTGCAGACCTGGGGTTTAAGCTTGATACAAGGACGTGATTTTACTCCTGGCGAAATTCTTGAACTCGATCAGAATACGACAACAGAGTTTGCTAAAGCAGTGATCGTGACCAAGGATCTGGCCGCAAAAATGTATCCTGGTGTGGCCAATGTGATCGGTAAAGAGCTGTATTTCGGCATGGGTGAGGATGCCAATGCGGTACGTATTGTCGGTGTGGTTGAGCGCTTGCAAACTTCTGGAGCACAAGCTGGTCAAGATGGTGAGTTTTCTCTTTTAGTTCCTGTTCGTCTGACCAACGATCCATATTCTGGCTATAGCATACGAACTGAGCCGGGTCAGCGTGATCGCGTTATGAAGGAGGCGGCAGAAGCCTTGCGCAAGGCTTCGCCTCCTCCGCTTAATGTCCATGTAAGATCAACTGAAGAACATCGTATCGAACGCTACCGCAGCGAAAAAGGCTTGGCCTGGATGCTGTTGACAGTGAGTGCCTTGCTGATTGTTATCACCGCCAGTGGCATAGTCGGCATGAGTACTTTGTGGGTAGCGCAAAGAACCAAACAAATCGGTGTGCGCCGCGCGCTAGGCGCAAGACGACTCGATATTTTGATCTACTTCATCACTGAAAATATCTTGATTACCAGCGGTGGTGTCGCTGCCGGGATCTTGTTGGCATTAGGCCTGAATCAATTGCTGGTCAGTCAGTTCGAGTTAAGTAAGCTGCCGATGAGTTACTTATTTGTTGCGCCGATAGTCTTCTGGCTGTTAGGAATACTTGCCGTGTACGCACCTGCCTGGCGTGCCGCGAGTATTTCACCAGCTACCGCGACGCGTGGTACTTAAATTGGAATGATAGGTTTAATCAGAATCGGGTAGTACAATTTGCACCGTGCCTGCTGGATTTTCCAGCGGGTTTTATCACTTGCCATCAATACGTTTTTACTTATGCCCACAGTCCTCATCATCGACGATAATCGTTCTATCGCAATCGCCCTTGAGGTGCTGCTTTCTTTACATGACATTGCTAGTGTAAGCGCCGAGTCACCTGCCGAGGGCCTGGCCATGCTGGACAAGTCGGCGATTGATCTGGTGATTCAAGATATGAATTTTACTGCGGACACCACTTCGGGTGCAGAAGGCGTCGCTCTGTTTCAAGAGATACGTCTACGTCATCCAGATTTGCCGGTCATTTTACTCACGGCCTGGACACATCTTGATGCGGCGGTTGATCTGATCAAAGCTGGCGCTGCGGATTATCTGGCGAAACCATGGAACGATCAGCGTCTGGTCGCTTCCGTACAAAATCTGCTCGAATTAGGGCAAGCCAATCGTGCATTGCAACAGCGCGTGCAACGCGAGCGCAAACAAAAACGCGAACTGGAACAGAAATACGATTTGCGCGATCTGATCTGGCAAGACGTGGCGACCGAACGTGTTTTGGGTATGGCGTGCCAGGTTGCCAGATCAAATGTCTCGGTGCTTATTAGCGGCCCAAATGGCGCAGGCAAAGAGCGTATCGCAGAAATCATTCAAGCCAATTCCAGTGTCAAGGATGGCCCCTTCGTGATTCTGAATTGTGGAGCGATTCCCGCAGAACTCATCGAAGCAGAATTATTCGGTGCTGAAGTCGGTGCTTATACGGGCGCAAGCAAAGCGCGTGAAGGAAAATTTGAAGCTGCTGATGGCGGCACGCTGTTTCTCGATGAAATCGGTAATCTCCCATTAGCAGGGCAAATGAAGCTTTTGCGCGTATTGGAGACCGGGCGTTTTGAGCGACTAGGGTCAAATAAAGAACGGCAGGTAAAAGTGCGGGTCATCAGTGCCACCAACGCTGATCTGGCGGCGATGATCAAGGCGGGAAGTTTTCGGGAAGACCTGTTTTATCGGCTAAATGTGATTCAGATAAATTTACCGCCATTGGCAGAACGCCCTGACGATATCTTACCCTTGGCTCAGCATTTTCTTGACGCTGGCAAAACTTTGCACGGCACGGCACACGCCGCGTTGTTGCAGCACGTTTGGCCAGGGAATGTACGTGAACTAAAAAACGTCTTGCAAAGAGCATGTTTGTTGTCGGGCAGTGATGAAATTAAAGCGGCTGATTTGGGTTTGCCAGCGGCCATAATGTCAACTCTCTCAATAGAAATTGAACTGGATCGCGACAGCATAGAGCAGGCCTTACTCAAGGCCAACGGCGTCATCGCGCAAGCGGCAAATCAACTCGGTTTAAGCCGCCAAGCTTTGTACCGTCGCATGGATAGACTGGGCATTAGTCGTACATGAGCGCATGATGAAACCCGCAATATCAGAAAAATATCGCGCAAATGTGCGCTTGCCTTTAGCGTGGCGCTTATCGATAGTCGTCGCCTTGTTAATAGTCTTGGCAGTCGCGCTGAGTCTTGGACTCATGCTGATTTTTCCTCAGCGAATTGGCATGGCGGCACTGCTTGCTATCTCGCTCATGCTGCCCATAAGCGTCGCCATCATACGTCATCAGATTCAGCCTGTATTGCAATTATTTCGCGCCATGAGTGGCACCGTTATCAGTTATCAGGACGGCGATTATTCCTTTAACTTGCATTGGCAACGCAGCGACGAATTAGCCGAGCTAGTGGATGCTCACAATGCACTAGGTGATGTCTTGCGCGAGCAAAGATTGGATTTGGTGCAGCGTGAATTATTGCTTGACACGATGCTGCAAAACACGCCGGTAGCGATGTTACTGATTTCGGAACGCGGTCCGATCGTCTTTGCCAATATCGCGGCGCGCCAGATGCTCAATCAGGGCCGAAAGATCGAGGGTCACAGTTTAGAAACGATTTTGCAGCACGTTTCTATTTCCTTGCGTGAGGCAATCAATAAAGGTGGTGACGGATTGTTCACAACTCACGGCAAAGGACAGAGCGCAGTTGGTGGTGACTTTGATGATGAAGATGAGGAGGACGAGATTTATCATTTATCTCGTCGCAACTTTAGTCTAAACGGACGCCAGCACGAGTTACTGTTATTACGGCACTTGACAATCGAGTTGCGCCGCCAGGAAGTGCATACCTGGAAAAAAGTTATCCGAGTCATCAGCCATGAATTGAATAATTCACTGGCACCAGTTGCCTCACTGGCGCGCTCTGCGGCTGAGTTGATCAAGCGTGGACAAGTGGAGAGATTGCCGGAAATATTGAAAACCATAGAAGAGCGTGCCTTGCATCTGGAGAGCTTTATTCATGGTTATGCCCGCTTCGCCAAACTCCCCACACCACGACTAGAGAGCGTCAATTTGGCTGAGTTTGTCGCCGGTCTGCAAGCACAAGTGAGCTTTACTTTACAGGATGTTTTGCCAGAAAAAAACTCACATTTTGATATCGCTCAGATGGAGCAGGCGCTGTTAAATTTGCTAAAAAATGCCCATGAATCCGGCTCATCTGCTGACGAGGTGGCTTTGCATATACGTCATCTGCATAATCTTGTGCGAATCGACGTCATGGATAGGGGCAGCGGTATGAGTGAAACCGTGATGTCCAACGCTCTGGTACCATTTTACTCAACCAAGCGTAGCGGCACAGGTTTGGGATTGGCGCTGGCGAGAGAAATCATCGAGGCGCATGGTGGGCGGATCATGCTGAGCAATCGCGATGGCGGTGGCTTGATAGTGAGCTTGATCTTACCTGACTGATTCGATATCACTCCATTCCATTTCTAAATCATTGATGTCGTTGTTGCCTTCGCCTTGCCGCGCTAAAGCTCACGTCTAAGGAACCTGTGCTTGCAAGCACAGATCGTTACGCAGGAAAGGAGCGCACTCCTTTAAACCCCTGATACACCACGGTCTTCGACTCGTCGCCTGGACATGAATGATTTGGAAATGGAATGACTTTGCTCAATCCCGACAATTGCGGGCATTTACTTATTCTAATCTTCATTTAGCTTTCGTAAATTGCCGATAGGATACATAGGCGTATTCAATCTGCCTGGAGTCATCCCATGATCGAGAAACAACAACCCGTCTACAAGTCCACATTTAGTGTGCCGTATTTTTCTCCCCAAGCTATCGAAGAGCATACTCAAATGCGAGAGGAAATTCTTCCATTTACGGTAAGGATTGTGCAAGACGAAGTGGATCTGGAAAAGGCAATTCGAGTGCGTCACTCTGCCTATGCAAGACATTTGCCGGTGTTGGCAGAAACTTTGCGTGAGCCGGAGTCACTCGACCACGAGAAGGGTGTCATCATTCTGCTGGCAGAATCAAAATTGGACGGCACGCCACTTGGTTCAGCACGGCTTCAATCTAATCAATTTCGATCTTTGGCAGTGGAGCAGTCAATTGAACTGCCCTCCTGGTTAGATGGAAAAACGATGATTGAGGTCACACGGCTTGCGATAACCGAAGGTAAAGCAGGCAGACTCGTGAAGTCGATCATGATGAAGGCGATGTACCAATATTGGATAGAAAATAACACCGATTATGCGATCGCAACCGGACGCGCGCCTATTGACCGTCTCTATGACCAACTTTTGTTTACAGATCTTTATCCAGATCGTGGATTCATCCCTATGCAACACGTAGGAAATGTGCCCCATCGAGTGATGGCACTCAGTATTGAAACTTTGGAGCAGCGATGGGAAGAGGTAAACCACCCACTTTATAAACTATTTTTTCACACGCATCACCCCGATATCAAGCTTGATAACTGGCAGCACATAAATTCGGGGGATGTGATCCGTCGCATTGTGCTTGAAAGCCCCGCGCGCCTAAGCGCTTAAGTCTTCAATTACGCAACTCACTACAATGAAACGGATCCTCCGAAATAACGCATTGAGTAGTTAGAACGGAGTACGGATTTTTCTGGCATCGTGCCCAAGAAATTTACCTGTGTCCTCACGTATTCCTTTTCCTCTGATAGGGTGGTAAGCTCACGGGCTAATTATCACAGATGGTTAGGCGCTGGCCTAGCTCACTTGGAGTCGATGTGCGTATGAAAAATAGGTTTCAAATTCTTGTCGCTTCATTTTCTCGAATTGTTTCGTATTGCGACAGGTACGTCTTGGCAGTCGTACGCATTTTGTCGATCTATGCCGTACCATTGGTGATCGTGGTTGTTTCAATAATTGCGCTTACTAATTGGGATAATTTCTACGAAACCAATAATAAGCGCGTACTTTCTCTGCGTGCATTAGCCCCAAGTGATGAATCGCTCAAGATGGGGCAGAATGAAATCGCAAATAAGTTGAAGGTCATGCCATTATCAATTGGCTTTGATACAAAGCGTGTTGAAGAGCCGATATGGTTCACATTAGACACGTTTGGTGTGGACCCGACATTGAACGTTGTCGAATTTCCATCGCGCCATGCTGTTAAAATAGCGTGTTGGAATGCTGCTACCTTGGAATTATTAGGTGAGGCAAGCCATAGTCAATTTACCGGTGAGATGGAAGCAATTAAGGCGGGATTTGCGTTGACATTGCCGAATCCCGACATGCAAATTCTTTGTCGTGGTCACTTCGTTGGCCCTGCCCACATCTCGGCTGTTCTTTGGCCGGAACAACAACTCACCAAGTCTGCGCAATATTTTCATCGTGCTGCTGGTTTGCTCGACGGCGGACTCATTGTTCTGGCCATTTTTGTGCTGCTTACGGCATTGATCAGTCGCCAGGCAATCTATGTCTTGTTTTCTGCGTGGCTAATATTGAATATGCGTGTTGCTGAACTGTCTGCAGGATGGGATATGCAGTGGTTAGGTCAAAATCTTCCTGATTCGTGGTTACTGCCGAGTCGCTCAATTTCAATAGCCCTTTACTCCTTGGTTACCGTCAACCTTTTCCTTACGTTATTCCATGAGGAATTAAAGGACACCGTGTACGCCATTGCTCTTAAAGTGACACGTTGGCTATGTTTGCTCCTGCTTCCTGCAGCTTGTTTTCTGAGTTACAAGCAGTTTTTACCCTTTATGTGGGCGATGACGGCGCTCACGTTGGTCTTGATGACTGTGAGTATTGCCCGAATTTTTCTTCGCTCGCGGTCTCGAGTTGCGCTTTGGTATGCGGCTTCCCTTGGAGTAGCGACGCTGTCGAGTTTGTCTGAGGTTGTTGCTGCGGCGCTTGGCGTGCGTGAGCTTGCTGGCATCGCAAATAGCGTTACTGCTGCACTGGCTTCAAGTCTATTGGCAGCGATAGCAATCGCAGAACAAATGCGCCAGGAGCACAATCAATATGTAGAAACGCAAGCAGAGATGCAGCATATGGTCGAAGCGATGCCTATTGGTTTATTCACACTAGATAGTTTTGGCCGGTGCCTCAGCGCCAATCCTACTTTCATTTCCATGTTGGTTGATTCGAAGGTCCAAGTTGGCGATGAATCGTGGAAGCGTCATTTTGCTGATGGCACCTGGACTCGCCTTCATCAGAAATTGGAAGAAAAAGTGGACGTCGAGATGGAAGTACTGAGTAAGTCGGGCGAGGAGCGTTTTTTATTTCGTGCCACGTTGGCGAATGACAAAATCCAGGGCGTCTTGCAAGATATCACTGAGACTTCAAAAGCAACGGAAAATTTACGTTTTCTTGCCAATAACGATCCGTTGACTAAAGTTTTTAACCGGCGCGGAATCGAAAAGGTATTCAAAGCCGCGCACGCGAAGTTGGAGCAAGGCCAACCACTGGCTCTCGCCTATCTCGACCTGGATCGCTTTAAATTAATTAATGACATGTTTGGCCATGCCGCTGGCGATGAAGTGTTAAAGCAGGTCTGTGACCGCATCACCGGGCTTTTAGCACGTGGCCAATCGATGGGACGTGTTGGCGGTGACGAATTTGTACTTATTATGCCGGACACAAACATTGCGCTGGCAAGTTTGATTGCACGAGGAATTGTTAGCAATATCGGTGATGTACCATTTCGAGTGAATGAAAAAGCTTTTCATGTGCGTGGTTCTATTGGGTTGGTCGAAGTTACTCCCAACATGAATATGCAAGAGACAATCTCGACGGCTGATCGTGCCTGCCGTGAGGCCAAAGAGAAACATGCTGATGGCTTGGTCGTGTATGAAAAAGATTCAGCCGCTTTTGCTGATCGCCGCAAGGAACTGATGATGATTGAGGAGCTCTCTTCTGATGCTGCTACTCATCGACTGTTCATTGAAATGCAACCGATCATGTCGCTCAAGAAGCCTTATGAATCGCGCAATGTCGAAGTTCTGCTGCGTATGCGTGATCACGATGGGAAAACGATTCCAGCTGGACCTGTGATTACTGCGGCTGAAAAAAGTGGTCGCACCGGATTAATCGACCGTTGGGTATTGTCAACCACACTTGCATGGATTGATGTCAATCTTTTCAAATTGGCCAACATGCAATTTATTTGTATCAACCTGAACGGTGCTTCACTGAACGACGAACGGTTTTTAGAGGATGCAGTTGACTTACTCGTACGGTACCCAGAAGCAGCCAAGCGCATTTGTTTAGAAGTCACCGAAAGTGTGGCACTGCACGACCTGGAAAATACGCGCCGCTTTATCGATAGCGTGCGCAGCTATGGAGCAAAGGTCGGTTTGGATGATTTTGGCGCAGGTTACACATCATTTTCCTATCTTAAGCAATTGCCCGCCGATGTATTAAAAATTGACGGCAGTTTTATTGTCAATATCAACGAACACCCGGCCAACGTTGCTATTGTCGAAGCTATCGTTAACCTTGCATCCAATCTCGGCATGAAAACTATCGCAGAATGGGCAGAAGATACCGCAACAGTGCAAACTTTGGCAGAAATAGGGGTTGACTATGTACAAGGATTCGTCGTCTCTAAATCCCGTCCACCTGAAGAAATTCTTGCGATAAATTCGTTCGAAAGTTTCATCGCTCCGGGCGCGCTTACAGATCTCATTAATAAACTAATTAAAAACGAAGTCTTGCCTCAAGCTAAATTAATTGATATGGAGCGTTTCAAAGAGTCTCATTAGTGCACGCCACATTATTTTTAGGGACTAACATTCGCTTGGTTTTGTGCTTGGCTGGCGACGGATGTGCGTCATTTAATTTTCTTTTAATCGCGTATTGACACGCACAAAGAGCACCGCCACCGCAGCGCAAATCAATAAACCACCCGCCAACCGAATCACGTTTTCCGGATTGCCGTCTAGCCAGCGGTGGTAGAACAAAGGCAGGGTAAAAATCTGGATGATCATTGGGATCACGATGAACATATTGAAGATACCCATATACACGCCGGTGCGCTCTGGTGGAATGCTGCCAGCGAGCATGATGTAAGGGTTGCCCATGATACTGGCCCAAGCCATGCCCACACCTAACATCGGAATAAACAAAAGACCTGGTGTATGAATCAGCGGGATGCATAACATCGCGATACCCGCCAATGTGAGGCAGATGCTGTGCGTAATTTTTGGCCCGTAGCGACGCGCAAAAGGCATCAGTGCAAAGGCGGCGACGAAGGCGATAAAGTTGTAAAAAGCACCGATCTGGCCATTCAGTAAACCTGCATCGCGGAAGCCTTCTGAAGCCGGGTCGCCGGTGTCGAAAATACTGCGTGCCAGCGATAGCATGATGTACTGCCAGTAGCAAAACATGGCGTACCACTGAAATAGTTTGACGAGGGCCAGCTGCTTCATGGTGTCCGGCATTTCTTTGATGGCTAGCCAGATTTCACGCAGGGTTTCCTGGCTGCCTTGCGGCTTGCTGCGGATAGTTCGGATTTCATCTGCGCTAAGCGGAATCTCCGGCGTAGTTTTTAAGGTCTAAATGATAGAGCTGATCGATACCACGGCACCGATCAAAAATGCAGTGATCACGATATGCGGAATATGGCTGCCATTCACGGCGTCTTTGTTCATGCCAAAAAATACTAGTAGCGATGGCGTGAGATAAGCCAGAGTTTGCCCCAGACCGGTCATGGCGCTCTGCGTCAAAAAGCCGATCGAGTGTTGGCTCTGGTCGAGTTTGTCGCTGACAAAGGCGCGGTAGGGTTCCATCGTGACGTTGTTGGCGGCGTCGAGTATCCATAGCAAGCTGGCGGCCATCCATAAGGTCGGGCTGAAAGGCATCGCTAATAAACCTAAGCTGCAGAGAATCGCGCCGACCAGAAAATATGGCGTACGGCGACCCCAGCGCGTGACTGTGCGGTCACTCAGCGCGCCGATAATCGGCTGCACGATCAAGCCCGTCATCGGCCCCGCCAGCCACAGATAGGGCAAGCTGGCCTCATCGGCACCGAGATATTTGTAGATGGGGCTCATGCTGCTTTGCTGCAAGCCAAAACTGAACTGGATGCCGAAGAAACCTATGTTCATATTCAGGATTTGCCAGAACGACAGGCCGGGTTTTTTTATCATACTCATGCTGCGGCTCCCTCGATTTGCTCTTCTGCTGCCCAGCGCTGCATCCAGGATTGATAAAAATTTGTGTCGGAAGAAACGGCACCGCGTATGCCGCATACCGCCGTGGCAAATTCATGGGCGCGGCGCAGGCTGATCGCCAGCGGCCAGCCCTGATATAAGCCAGTCAAAAACACCGCAGAAAAAGCATCGCCACCACCCACGGTATCGACGATATTTGTTGGTGTGGTCATTGGATCTGCACTGAAAAATTTACCTTCGACGTCAAAGTAAGCATAACCGCGTGCACCGAGGGTGACGATAATTGCCAGCAAATCAAATCGTTTCATCAGGCCATCGATAGCGGGTTTCCAGCTGAGACGGTCGGCATTCAGGTCAAGTGTGGTGCAGGCATTACCCGAATAGTGATCGAGCAAATAGCAGAGCTCATCTTCATTGAGCTTGACGATGTCGGCACGGCACAGAGAGTCATCTATCGTCGCGGCGTTCACTTGCCCATCACGCAAATTGAGATCCAGATATTTCAAGGATTTTTCTTCCTTGAGCAGAGTATTCAGGCTGAGTCTTGAAGTCACGCTACGCTGAGCCAGGCTGCCAAAATAGATCAGGCCGGCTGGCCGGTTCTGGCAATAGGTTACGACCGCCTGTTGTGCCGCTTCCTGGTCGATATAGTCATAGGCTTGATCAGGCAAGATTTCAAATTGATGGCTGCTTTTATCTGCCGGATTATTTTGTGTTACCACAACACGACCGCTGGGACGCACGGCATCCACTTGCAAGCCTATTGACGACATACCGCAGGCTTGCATATCGGCCTGGATAAGTGCGCCAACCGTATCTTGCCCGATGCGGCTGATCATCAAAGGTGCACAGCCAAAATGCGCCAGCGTGCGCGCCACATTGAAGGGGGCGCCGCCGATAATATTTTGCTCCGGGAATTCATCTGCCAGCGCTTCGCCGAAAACCACGATGGATGTAATGTTTGGCTGTTTCATGGGGTCTCTCCGGATGCTAATTGACGTAACCAAAATTGGCCATAAGGCGGAACCACAATAGTCTGTGCTGTATTTGCGGGATAGGTATTCTGAGTGAGCACGTCGAACCAGCCCTGATTATTTAAAGTATGCAAATCCAGTGTAACAGCCCGATCAGAAAAATTGCCGACAAAGTACAGAGCATCGCACCCAGCCAGATCACCCCTGGCAAAGAGCAATAGTTCTGGTTGGTCACATGGAATGAGGTGTCGTTGCTGGCTTGCCGCCAGCTGCGGGCTCGCACGACGGCAGCTAAACAGTCGGCACAGATCAGCAAAAATCTGGCCTGATTCTGTGTGCGCTTGATGGCGTTGGGCAAAGGCTTGCTGATCCAGATCTGGCCGCTGCAACCAGCGGCTGTCGTTGGCTTTTGCCGGAAATTCGCGATAACTATTGTCATTGCCTTGCGCCAGTTCGTCACCCATGTAAATCACCGGCAAGCCGCCAAATGTCAGTGCCAGGCCGTACAGTAAGAGCATGCGTTTACGTGCTAGAAGTGCTAGAAGCGCCAGATTTATTTCTGTTTCATTGTGCGCGCTGGGGTAGCCACATAACGCAGAAGCCATCCCTACGCTGCCATGAACGGCATTTGGATCCGCTGCCTGGAAACTCGCACCTCGGGCGAAGCTGTCGCCTTCACCGGCAAAAAAACGCGATACCTTAGCCAGGCGTTGCTGCGCATCCCGGCCATCCGCCTGCGCTTCTGCGCGCAATACGTTCCAGCCTATATCATCATGGCAGCGCACATAAGTCAGCCACGATGTCTGTTCTGGTAAGTTTGGCGTCGCTTGCATGACAGCTTTGATCATGCTGGTATCTTGCTCGGCCAGTGCGGCCCATCCAGCTGCCATCAGGCTACTGTGATAAGCCAGATGGCATTCTTTAATGTCGGCATCTTTGCTGCCTAAATACGCGGGTAATTCCGTCGTCGAGACGATGGCTTCGGCTTTCAATAATACGCCCGGTGCGGCAATATCGACGATGCAGCGCAAGGCTTGCAAGATCCAGTGCGCCTCTGGCTGGTTCATGCAATTGCTGCCTGCGCGTTTCCACAAGAATGCGGTCGAGTCGAGACGAAATACTTCTATCCCTTGATTCGCCAATCCCAATAAGGCAATCGCCATCTCGGCGAAGACAGCCGGGTTGGTGTAGTTGAGATCCCATTGGTAAGGATAAAACGTAGTCCAGACCCAGCGCTGCAGGCTGTCTATGTAAGAGAAATTACCCGGTGCAGCTTGTGGAAAAACCTGGCCCAATGTCTGCTCAAATTTATCCGGTTCTGCCCGATCTTGATAGCAGTAAAAATAGTCGCGATAACGCTTATCACCGGCCTTGGCGGCGAGCGCCCATGGATGATCATCGGCCACATGGTTCAGGATGAAATCGGAACACAGGCTGATATTTTCCTGGCGCAGCTGATCTGTCAGGTTGCTCAAATCGGCCATGCTGCCAAAGCGTGGTTCAATTTCAGAAAAGGAAGATACCGCAAAGCCGCCGTCGTTTTCACCCACTCTGGCGCGTAAAAAAGGCAAGAGATGCAGGTAGC
>JANYFV010000429.1 GCA_025359635.1 Undibacterium sp.
GAATCTGTAAGACGTGTTTATTTGGGAGAGCATTTCCGCATGTAGCGGAGATCGACACCATGAAGCAAAGCCTGCAGCTACGCACCTCGCAACATTTGGCATTGACGCCACAGTTGCAGCAATCAATACGTTTGCTGCAACTGTCTACGCTTGAACTGCACCAAGAACTCGAAACTTTGCTGATAGAAAATCCCTTGCTGGAACGGGTCGATGATCCTCTGGATAGCGCGATACGCCTACTCGCGGATGGGGCAATAAGCGCCACTAGCAACCAATCAGAGTCAGAATTCGGCCCACCCGCTGAACAGGATACCAATACATCGGCATCAAGTGATACTGCTGAAAACACCGAGATCATAGCTGCATCTGATACGACTAGCGCGGCTGAAGATGAATGGACTTTTGACGATACACCTCAAGGAAGCAAATCATCAGAAGAAGATGATGGTCGACCGCAACTTGAAATGCCACAGATCACGCTTAAGGAACATTTGCTGGAGCAGATGCGCCTGAATATTCGAGATCCTCGCGACAGAGGGCTGATTGAGCTAATTATTGATGCGCTCGATGACAACGGCTACCTGATTGAATCCCTGGAAGAAATACAAGAAAGTCTTCCGCTAGAACTGTGTGTAGAGCCAGACGACTTGTCTTTTGCACTCGCCATGCTACAAAGTTTTGACCCGTCTGGTGTGGGTGCCCGCACGCCTTCTGAATGTTTGGCCTTACAAATAAAACGTTTGCCGCAAATCCCGTTCGTGACGCGTCGATTAGCTTTGAATATTGTCGAAACCCAGCTAACGCTTTTTGCGCAACGCGACTTCACCAGACTACGAAAAATTTTGGACTGTGATGATGAAGATTTACGAGAAGCCCAAGTTGTCATTCGACTATGCAACCCTAAACCTGGTGCAGAATTTGGAGCAACTTCTTCCGACTACGTTGTACCAGATGTGATTGTCAAAAAGACAGATGATGGCTGGCAAGTTTTACTTAATCAAGACGTCATGCCTAAACTTCGTGTAAATAGTATGTATGCCAACATCATGAAGCAAAATCGCGGTGACGCAAGCCTGAATCCCCAGCTACAAGAAGCGCGCTGGCTGATCAAAAATATGCGTCAACGCTTCGATACGATATTGCGCGTTGCACAAGCGATAGTAGAAAGGCAACGGAGTTTTTTCACGCATGGTGCAGTTGCAATGCGCCCCCTTGTTTTACGAGAAATTGCTGATACACTGGGATTACACGAGAGTACAATTTCTCGTGTAACGACGCAAAAATACATGCTGACACCGCATGGTATGTTTGAGTTGAAATACTTCTTCGGCAGCCACGTCGCAACTGAAACCGGAGGAGAAGCATCGTCCACTGCGATACGAGCACTCATCAAACAATTGATAGGAGCAGAAAACCAGAAAAACCCACTCTCTGATAGTAAAATTGCAGATATGCTGGGAGAACAAGGGATGGTAATTGCCCGCCGTACAGTCGCCAAGTACAGGGAAGCCTTGAAAATTCCTCCAGTCAGTTTGCGAAAATCTTTATAGAAAAGTTCTTGAAATTTTGCGTTAAATTGCCATATATGATTTAGCTCAAACAGCTTCCTGCAAAATGAGCGCATTGTATTAGCAAGCAACATCACCATAGGAGCGTTTTATGAATCTCACCATCAGTGGTCATCACCTTGAAGTAACTCCTGCAATTCGCGAACATGTAGAAAACAAGCTAGAACGTATCAGGCGACACTTCGATCAAGTCATTGATATCGCCGTCACCTTGACGGTTGACAAGCTCCGAGAAAAGGACAAACGTCACAAGGCAGATATTAATCTGCACATCAGCGGTAAAGATATACACGTAGAAAGTCTGGCGCACGATCTGTACGCAGCCATCGATACTTTAGTAGATAAACTCGACCGGCAGGTCATCAAACACAAAGATAAAATTCAGCAACACCAGCACGATGCGATCAAGCATATTCCTGATCCAGCATCCGCATAAATACTTCATCTCAATCTAGGGATACCGAAACAAGGACGCTAATTTCAGCGTCCTTTTTTGTTTGTGTGTTGTCGTTATTTTATTCAGATACTTTCAATTAAATTCACTTTTATTTTCTTAAAACAGCGCCAATTTTTTTACTTTCATAAGGCCTAGGTATCTCAGTAAATCATCAAAACGGTACAATAGGCGATTATTCAATTTCTACCGATATTTATGAGCGCACATATCCTCACTTCTATTCGCAACAAAATTGGCTTCATTACATTAGATCGTCCGAAAGCGCTGAATTCACTTTCACTGGAGATGGTACGTTCGATCACCGCAACCTTACTTCAATGGCGCGACGATGAAAACGTTTGTGCGGTTTTTATCCAGGGCAGCAATGAGAAGGCATTTTGTGCGGGTGGTGACATTCGCTTTTTTTATGATGTGGGCACGACAAATCCGCAAGGTGACAGCGCTTTATTAGAAGATTTTTTTACTGAAGAATATGCGCTGAATCATCTGATCCATTTTTATCCCAAACCGTATATTTCTCTTCTCAATGGAGTAGTTATGGGTGGTGGCATGGGCATTGCGCAAGCGGGCGTTACGTGCAGGATGCGCATCGTGACAGAGCGTACAAAAATGGCCATGCCAGAAGTGAATATAGGCTTATTTCCTGACGTGGGCGGCAGCTACTTTCTGGCTCGCACACCTGGCGAACTAGGTACTTATTTAGGTTTAACTGGCGACATTATTAATGCCGCCGATGCACTGTATGCTGATTTGGCCGATGTATTTATTCCGACAGCAGAATTGCCTGCTCTAATGGAATTATTAGAATCGAATACCTCAACCGATATCCGAGTGGCGATACGCGCATTTGCCGCAGCTTTTGCCGAACAAGCGACTCAGCTCATCGGTAAATTGGCCTCTTCTCGCGAAGTGATTGATCATCATTTCAAATTTACTGATGTCGGCTTAATTTCTACTTCACTTGCAAACGACACTAGTGAATTTGCCCAACAAACATTGGAGCTCATGAATAAGCGTTCTCCGTTACTGATGTGCGTGACACTAGAGCAATTGCGTCGCGGGGCAAAAATGAGCGTTGCAGAATGTCTGCGCATGGAGCGCACTATGGTACGCCATTGCTTTAAACACGGCGAAGTATTGGAGGGAATCCGTGCACTAGTGGTAGATAAAGATAACGCACCAAATTGGTCGCCAGCATCACTGACCCAAATGAATAGTGACTTAATACAGAGCTTTTTTTCGGAAGTGTGGCCGGATTACGCTCACCCTTTGCGACATCTGAAATAATTTCGATGAAGAAGTAAACTATTTGGTTCAGTGCGGTTTATTTGGCAACTACACTTCTTCAATTAAGAACAAACGCCGATGCTCTTTTATGGCAAACCTATCTGTCATTCCAGCAATATAATCTGCGATTTTTCTTGCCTGTAACGTAGGCAAGTCAACGTTCACAGTGTTCACATTCGTATTTTTGATTTGATAGTCTGGTGGCAATAATATCGGTTCGGTCATAAATACCGTAAATAATTCACGCACTACGGTTCTCGCCTTGCTGGTCATGCGATTGACAAGGTAGTGACGATAGAGATTTTCGCGCAAGAATTGTTTAAAAATTTTTGCCTCTTGATACATGCGATCAGAAAAAGCAATCATCGCATCCATTTGCCTTACTTGATCGACCGACGTCGGTGCAAATTCAGCGATACGGTTTTCTGACGTCTGGATGAGATCAACGATGAGTTCATTAATCATGCGACGTATTGTTTCTGAAATGGCACGTCGCCCATTAATAGTGGGGTAGACCGCATCGACTGCACGCCGATGCCGTGCATAAAAATCGAGCTCGAGTAGTTTTGATTCGAGTAATAAGCCAGAGCGCAAACCATCGTCAATGTCGTGATTATTATAGGCGATTTCGTCTGCAAGGTTGGTGAGCTGCGCTTCCAATGTGGGCTGTGTCTTATCGATAAACCGCTGACCGATATCACCGAGATTTTTTGCATTGTTCAATGCGCAGTGTTTGAGTATGCCTTCACGCGCTTCGAAGGTCAGATTAAGGCCATCGAAGGCAGCGTAGCGCTCTTCCAACTGATCAACAACGCGCAGACTCTGCAGATTGTGCTCAAAGCCACCAAACTCCTTCATACAGGCATTTAATGCATCTTGCCCGGCGTGACCAAAGGGCGTATGACCAAGATCGTGTGCCAGTGCTATCGCTTCAACCAGATCCTCGTTAAGTCGTAAGTTGCGCGCAATTGATCGACCGATTTGAGCGACTTCAAGGCTATGGGTCAAGCGAGTGCGAAACAAATCACCTTCATGATTGACGAAGACCTGGGTCTTATATTCTAAGCGTCGAAACGCAGTGCTATGAATAATCCTGTCGCGATCTCGCTGATACTCAGACCTGGAGCCAGGTTTGTCTTCTGCATATTGTCGTCCACGCGAACTTACAGACTGTGCGGCATAAGGGGCGAGGTGCGCATCTGTAAACATATCTGTGGATTATTTTGGACTGATACACGCACGCAAAGTGGCAAGCAAGGTCTCTTTGGGTACAGTTGCAATGTGCGGCGCACCCAATGGTTTTAGCAGAATAAATTTAATCTTGCCGCCTTCATTTTTTTTGTCTACTTCCATCAATTCCAACCAGCGCCCTTCGCCAAGATCCGGCGCAAGCACCGGCAAGCCAGCCGCTTCAACTAATTTCTGAATTCGTACTTTACTGACGTAATCTATATATCCCATGCGGCAAGATAAATCTGCTGCCATTACCATGCCGCAACCAACCGCTTCCCCATGCAGCCATTTACCGTAGCCCAAGCCGGATTCAATCGCGTGACCAAAGGTATGTCCAAAATTAAGAATTGCACGCAAACCGCCCTCGCGCTCATCCTGCCGCACAACATCCGCTTTGATTTCACACGAGCGCGTAATTGCATGCGCCAAAGCTTCGGGATCTTTCGCGCGCAATTTATCGATATTCGACTCTATCCAGCTAAAAAATTCTGCATCGATGATCGCACCATGTTTAATTACCTCTGCCAAACCAGCGGATAATTCGCGATCAGGTAAAGTCGCTAAGGTAGAAGTGTCCGCAATAACGGCTTGAGGTTGGTAGAAAGCGCCAATCATGTTCTTGCCTAATGGATGATTAATGCCCGTCTTACCGCCTACCGAAGAATCAACCTGTGACAAAAGCGTAGTAGGAATTTGTACAAACGGGACGCCGCGCATATACGATGCAGCAGCAAAACCAGTCAAATCACCAATAACACCACCGCCCAAGGCCAGGAGAGTGATATGCCTGTCGCACTTAGCTTCGAGTAAGGCATCAAACACTAACATTAGGCTAGACCAAGTTTTTTGCTCCTCGCCATCGGGCAAAACGATGCTGGTCACATGTTTGCCAATCGCGCGCAAATTTGCCTCCAGAGAAGGTAAATACAAGGGTGCGACAACTGTATTGGTAACAATCACAACACGCTGCCCTTGAATTTGTTTGCTTAACAGTTCGTGCGACGTCAATAATGATTGACCGATTGCGATCGGGTAACTACGATCACCAAGTTCGACTTGGAGTGTTTTTGCGACAATTTGTTCGGGCATGACTAAATAATTCTGAGGTGAAAACGCCCCTGATATGTGCTGCAGTTGCGTCAATATTGATTGCGTGAGGAATTGAACATTCGGTCTACCAGTATCAATCACCAGGTGAGCGATTTCTTGATACAGAGGTTCACGCTGTTCAGCGAGTTCTTCCAGTTTTTTACGAGGATCTGGTGTCCGCAAGAGAGGGCGATTTTTATCGTAACGTGTACGTTGCAGGATACTATTGATGGCAGCACGTAAATATACAACCGTACCGCGCTCATGTAGATATTGTCGACTTTGTTCATTGAGGATCGCGCCACCACCAGTCGCGAGAATAATGCCATCCTGCGCTGTGAGGTCGCGAATGACGTCTGCCTCACGCTGACGAAAACTAGCCTCCCCCTCAATCTCGAAGATAACAGGAATAGAGACCCCGGTACGAGCCTCTATTTCATGATCAGAATCTACAAAACGTTTATTGAGTTGCTTTGCTAGAGCCCGGCCAACCGTGGTTTTGCCCGAGCCCATTAGGCCTACCAAAAAAATATTACTACTCATGTAGCCCTATCAACTCATATTTCGCAGTTCTCTTAATATACAAACGTGAAATTTAATTCTTATTATAACTAACATTGACATTGACTAATGAAACTACACCTTTTGGCGTAGTCACTTTAATATCAAAAGCTTCTGTGACTGAGTTAACGCCAGCTGTATTACAAGAAATTGGCGGTGTTATTTGTACACTATGGATTGTCCCCCTATGGGCTAGCAAACCAAGTGGAGTGCTCCACATTGGTACTGCAGCAGGATTGACTGTTAATGTTATTGCTCCTTGCGGGGTCGCTGTAACGGTCGAACCAGGAGGCATCGGATTCTGATTGATATCAACCAGTTCCACAAATAGGGTTTGA
>JANYFV010000070.1 GCA_025359635.1 Undibacterium sp.
GGCTTTTTGCTCAGGCGTACCATTGCGGTTGATCTGGTTCACACACAGATTCGAGTGTGCCCCGTAAGACAGGCCGACCGAAGCCGAAGCGCGCGAGATTTCTTCCATCGCGATGATATGCGCCAGATAGCCCATATTCGCGCCACCATATTCTTCCGAGACCGTCATGCCATGCACGCCCAGATCACCCATTTTGCGCCACAGATCCATAGGAAACTGGTCGCTGTGGTCGATCTCGGCGGCGCGCGGTGCGATTTCGGCGCTGGCAAATTGTTGTACGGCTTCGCGCAAAGCGGCGATATCTTCGCCATGATCAAAGGTCAATCCGGGTAAATGCAACATGGTATCCTCACTTTGTATTGTTTAAATTTTAATATTTACTTCTGGAGTGCGACGAAACTACAGAAATTTTGCGGCTACTTTACAGTTTATCCAGCATCCACTTTAGGCGATTCTTTAGGAATAACAAACAAGGTTTGCTGCATGATGGCGCAGAGTTTTTCCTTGCCTTGATGAACCACAAACACTTCTGCGCTGGCGACCACCAAAGTTTTTCCTGCCTTCAAGACTTTGCCGCGCGCGATCAGGGTATCGCCAATCGCGGGCGCAACGAAGTTAATTTTATACTCTGCAGATAAGCACTCACTCACCGGTATCAATAGTGTATTCGCGGCATAGCCACCCGCTGCATCGGCAATAGTACCGATCACTCCGCCATGAAAATAGCCATGCTGTTGGCAGACATTCTGCGCCATCGGCAAGCTAATTTCACAGGCGCCTGGCGTCATGCTGGTCAAGCGCGCGTTCCACGCCATCAAGGCACCCTGAGCATTGAAGCTTTCTAACAGCGACAAGGCCAGTTTGTGATCTAGTGTTGTTGCTTGATTGCTCATAACAGCTCCAAACGTGCATGACCGAGATTTCATCAGAAGAAAATCATACTTCAAATTGACGTTAACGTAAACGTCAATTCATCAAGCTGTCACTTCATGATATTTTTATTTAAGGGCAAGCACGCTTGCATCCGCATTGGCCAAAGCCAGCAAACGTTGGCTTTCTTCTTCATGCGCGCTGATTTCGGCCAGCATGATCTCGATATCTTCGCGCTGCAGTTCCAGTGCCGAGCGATGGCGTGCCAGCACTTCCAGGAAGCTTTTCAGCTGCACCGCGGTATCTTTCGGGGAACCATACATGTCGACCAGACTCTTAATGTCCGACAAGCTTAAGCCCAGACGTTTGCCGCGCAAGGTCAGCTTAAGGTGCGTTCGTTCACGTGCTGTGTAGACGCGGTTACGGCCGCTCGGGCCTTCACGGGTCGGGCTGATTAAGCCCTGATCTTCGTAAAAACGAATCGCCCGTGGAGTGATGTCAAATTCTTTAGCAAGTTCGGTAATGGTGTAAGTGGCCATGGCTTATAAAAATACAGGGAATCGATTTTCTTATTACAATATCGCAGTTAACGTAAACGTCAAATGCCATCAGATCGCATTGTAGGACATTCTGCCAATAAGCAAGTAGTAATTCCATTTCTAGATCATTCGCGTCTAGGCGACGAGCCGAAGGCAACAACGACATGTAGAATTGGAATAGAAAGAGAACAAAGTATGAATTCCTTAGAAATGCAGTTGAATTACCCTTTAGGCGAAACCTTGCCCGAAAGCGGCAAGACCATACAAATTGCGCCCGGTGTACTCTGGATCAGGATGGGCTTGCCGTTTGCCCTGAACCATATCAACTTATGGCTAATTGAAGATCACTACCCGACCGACAACGGCGTGGTACACGGCTGGACTGCGATCGATTGCGGCATCGCCAGCGACGCCACCCGCGACGCCTGGGAAATCCTGTTCGGCGAGCAAAATGATGGCTTACGCGGCCTACCGATAGTGCGCGTGATCGCCACCCACTGTCACCCCGATCACGTCGGCCTGGCCGATTGGCTCTGCACACGCTGGAACGCACCCTTGTGGATGACAACTGGCGAATATGCCTTCGCCCGCATGATGTCGGCGAGTTTACCCGGCGTGGATGGCTCGGCGATGTATCCGCATTTCAAGAAACACGGCCTGGTCTCGCCCGAGATGCAAGAAAAAATCGCCGAACGCAAGACGTATTACACCAAGCTGGTGCCTGCCATGCCTAACGCGTATCGCCGCGTGCAAGAGGGGCAGGATATACAGATTGGCGCACACAGTTGGAGCATCATCACCGGCTTTGGTCACTCGCCGGAACACGCATCGCTGTATTGCGCCGCGCTGAATTTGCTGATTTCGGGCGATATGGTATTGCCGCGCATTTCGACAAATGTCTCAGTATTTGCAGTAGAGCCCGAAGCGAATCCGGTACAGCAGTATCTGGATTCGCTGAAAAAATATGCTCACCTCCCCATCGATGTGCTGATCCTGCCATCGCACGGCAAACCCTTCATCGGCCTGCACACGCGCATCAGCCAACTGAATGAGCATCACGCCGCAAGGCTGGATGAAGTAGTGACCGCCTGCGCCACACCGCGCTCGGCCGCCGAGATCGTGCCCATCATGTTCCCGCGCCCACTAGATGCGCATCAGCTCACCTTTGCACTCGGCGAAGCGCTGGCGCATTTGCATAAGCTATGGTTTGACGGTGTCTTGCGGCGCGAACTCGGCGACGATGGAGTGTTGCGGTTTATGGTGAAGTAATCGTGCACAAACCACCTCTCCTCACCTACTTCAAACTCATCTGCGTCGCCTTGTTCTGGGGCGGCACTTTTATTGCCGGCCACATCGTCGCCAAAGAAATTCCGCATATGATCGCCGCCGCTGGGCGCTTTTTGGTTGCTTGCGTTTTATTGCTGTTGCTGGCATGGCGTATGGAAGGTGGCTTGCCGAAGCTGAACCGGCAACAAATCCATGCGACCTTTGCTTTAGGTGCCACTGGAATTTTCCTCTATAACATATGTTTCTTTGCTGCCTTGGAACGCATGCCGGCCGGACGCAGCGCTCTATTTGTTGCGCTTAATCCTATCGTTACGGCACTCGTCATGGCGATGCTATTTAATGAAAAACTCGGTTTCAAAAAATGGTTGGGTATCGCTATCGCCTTTGTTGGTGCGGCCATCGTTATCACGCGCGGTGATTTGCTCGGTGCTGCGGCAGATATATCCCATTCAATCGGGACTGGCGAACTCTTCATGTTCAGCGCCGTTTGCGCCTGGGCGGCGTATACCATTCTCGGTCGCCACGCCTTAAAGGGACTGAGCCCTATCGCGGCCACCACCTATGCCTCACTTTGGGGCTTGTTATTGCTCAGCTTGGGCGCAGTCTTTCAACTGCCGCAACTTGATCGCAGCCATTTGAGCATGCCAGTGCTGGCATCGATTGCCTATCTTGGTGTGTTTGGCACAGTGATCGGTTTTGTCTGGTATTACGAGGGAGTGAAAAAAATAGGGCCGGCGCGGACTGCTGTCTTTAATAATCTGGTGCCAGTATTTGGCATTAGCTTTAGCGCCTTGCTTCTGGGCGAACCAATCTTGACATCGATGGTGATTGGCGGATTGTTGGTCATTACGGGGGTTTCCTTAACGAACCGATGAATTTTTCCTAAAGACAATCAGGTACAGTAAGATTTTTACAAATGTTTTATCAAATTAACCAATTAGAGAGAAAATTGACTACAATGAATTTTTCCTCCGATAAATGACTCTGGAATATTGAGATTCAATTTATTAGCTCTGGAGTGATGCATGCCAGCACCCTTGATCAAATCGAAAATCCTCATCGTTGAAGACGATGAACTGGTCGCACTATTTGTTCAGTTAAAGCTGGAAATGCTAGGCTATCAATCTCTTGGCTGTACTTCCCGAGGAGAAGATGCGATCAGACTCACCGCGGAATTGAAACCCAACCTGGTGCTCATGGATATTCACCTTGCTGGTGAGGTGGATGGCATCGACACCGCCAATGCGATTCATCAGCAGTTCTCCATACCTGTAGTATTTCTCACTTCCAATGCCTCAGATGAAACGCTTGAACGGGCCAAACATGTTGAGGCTTTCGGCTACATCATCAAACCTTTCACCGATCAAGAGCTGCGCACCAGCATAGAAATGGCGCTCTACAGACATCAAAGTGAAAAAAAATTATATGAAAGTGAATTGCGTTTCAAAGCGATCGTTGAAACCGAACCTGAGTGCGTGAAGGTAATTGGATCGAGCGGGCAATTGCTCGAGATGAACGCTGCAGGCTTGAACATGCTTGAAGCGACCTCCTTGGCCGAAGTGCAGTCACATGGATTAATGAATTTCGTTCTACCCAAATACCGCGCCTCTTTTGAAACCTTGAATACGCGCGTCATGGCTGGCAGCACAGAAATACTCGAACTCGAAATTGAGGGCTTACGCGGCACACGGTGCTGGATAGAAACGCATGCGGCTCCTATGCGTGATGCGAATGGTCAAGCCATTAAAATACTCGCTGTCTCGCGCGATGTGACTGAACGTAAGCGAACCGAAGAGACATTACGTCAGAATGAACTGGATCTCAATGAGGCAGAGCAAATCGCCCAAGTGGGACACTGGTCGTGGGATACCAAATCTAAACTCATTTCACTATCAAATGAAATGGCACGTCTATGGGAGTGCGAAAAAATAGTTTCAAGCCGCGATTTAAAAGGAATTATAGAAACAAGAATTCATCCCGATGATCAGGCAAATTTGATAGCGACAACTGACGCCAATTTTATGGAGCAGAACGTCGCACCATTCGAATATCGCGTTATCCGATCTGATGGCAATATCAGATGGATCTGGGCAATGCCCGGAAAAATATCCAAAGATTCCGATGGTAAAATCATCAGAATTAGTGGCATTGCTCAAGATATTACCGAACGCAAGAAAATCGAAGCAACACTGCGTGAAAGTGAAGAGCGGCTTGAACAAACCTTTGCCGCATCGCCTATAGGTATGGCGCTGGTCGATCCGCTTGGTCGCTATATCAAAGTCAATCGGGCATTTTGCGCTATGCTGGGATGGAGCGAAGCTGAGTTGCTCGCCACTGATTTTAAATCGATCACGCATCCAGATGATAAAGCACTATCCATTCAGTATTTTTCGGAAATGTCCGAAGGTTCGCGCCAATCCCTGCAAATGGAAAAACGCTACCTGCACAAAACAGGGCGCAACGTACTCACACAGCTCAACGTCAATGCCATCAGAAATACACTTGGTGTGCCCTTGCATTATGTAGCGCAATATCAAGACATCACCGAACGAAAAACTGCTGAAGGCCAATTACATAAACTTTCATTGGCGGTAGAACAAAGTCCTGAAAGCATTTTCATCATGGACATCCATGGCAAGGTTGAATACGTCAACGAAGCTTTTGTACAGAGCACGGGATATAGCCGGGAACAAATGATCGGTCAAAATCAAAACATCTTGAAGTCGACCAACACTCCACCCGAACAATTTTCTAATCTCAAGCTAACCATTGCTCACGGCAAAACGTGGAAGGGTGAAATCGATAATAAGATCAAAACCGGCGATGACGTAACGACTTATTCGATTATTACACCGTTGCGCCAAACGGATGGGACTATTAGTCATTACGTCGCAGTCCAAGAAGACATCACCATTAAAAAACGCCTCGGCCAAGAGCTTGACCGTCATCGCCACCATCTGGAAGAAATGGTCGAGAGCCGTACGGTTGAACTAGCTGCGGCCCAACAGTTAGCCGAGGCAGCCAACAAGGCCAAGAGCGCTTTCATCGCCAACATGAGCCATGAAATTCGCACACCGATGAATGGTGTATTAGGTATGACCTATCTGGCATTAGCGGGCACTAACGACCCAAAGCAGCGCGATTATTTACAAAAAATTCATCTGTCCGGCCAACATCTATTGCACATTGTTGATGACATTCTCGATTTCTCCAAAATTGAGGCTGGAAAAATGACCTTGGAAGCAGTTGATTTCTCGCTAGATCAAGTGCTCAATAATATTAACGCCATCATGACTGGCAAAATGGCCGGACGAAATCTGGCCTTAACTTTTGATATTGACCCGCAATTGAGCCGGCAAATGCATGGCGACCCGCACCGGCTCAGTCAAATATTAATCAACTACACTAACAATGCCCTGAAGTTTACCGAGCAGGGAGAAATCAATGTATTTGTGCGTAAGTTAAACGATACGCCAACTGGCTGGATGGTGCGCTTTGAAGTCGAAGATACCGGTATAGGTATGACGAAGATGCAGCAAAAAAAATTGTTTCAGTCGTTTGTACAGGCCGATAATTCCACCACTAGAAAATATGGCGGCACGGGTCTTGGTCTCGCAATAAGCAAACAGTTGGCAGTCCTGATGGGGGGTGAAGTCGGCGTATTGAGCGTCCTTGGGCAAGGCAGTACATTTTGGTTTACGGCTCATCTGGAACATGCCAGCGGTATTCTGCCGCAGAT
>JANYFV010000086.1 GCA_025359635.1 Undibacterium sp.
GTAGTCATACTCCATCGTATCGGGAAGCAGCGACTGCCCCATCAGTAGCGAACCCCCGGCAAGAAACCCGGCTAACGCACCTCGCAACATCACATATGCTATTGGTTCCCCAATACCCGCGAGCAACCAACTTAGCCAGACAGGGGCTGCAAAACCAAGTGCCAGCAAGAAACAATTTCTTTTCCCGATGCGGCGGCTGAACCAATACCAGAATGGCTGGGAAAAGATCATCGTCGCTGAAAACCAGAGAAAATAGTAGCCGAGATAAATATCGGATACTCCTAAAATACGGGTAAAAAAATATGGAAATATGGCTTGAGCGCCGAGCGCCGAAAGCAACATCAACTTCACAGAAATCAAAATAAAGAAGGGTTTGTTCGCGAATGCGAGTTTTACCTGTGTAATAAAACTGTGCGTGATGTGTGTCGGTTTTGTTGTGAAGGGTGCAGACTCGGTGGAGTAGTAGCAGACGAGGGCAGAAATCAGAATGATTGGTGCCAACGCAAATGCCATGGCCAAATGACCAGATTGTCCACTACCAAATTTGACGATCAGAAACGGTCCGAAAGAAGTTGCGAGAACTTGCGACAGACCAACAGCATAGACACGGTAGGTCATCAATTCGGAGCGTTGATGATAGTTCGTGGTTATTTCGCCAGACATGGCCATATAAGGTACGTTATAGATCGAGTAGGATGTTGCATAAATCAATACACTCATCCCAACGTAAACGATTCTGAGCTCTGTAGATAAGCTATTGGGCATCCAGAAAAGCAAAATCATTGAAAGCGACATTAGGACTCCGCCGACCAAGACAAATGGTCGTCGTCGGCTCTTGAGACTCTTGACTCGGTCACTCCAAATGCCCATGGCCGGATCGCAAAAGACGTCATATAACTTCGATGCGGCGAACAATGTGGCCGCCAACCCAGCAGCGATCCCAACGACATCTGTCAGATAACGCAAGAACAGCGCGTTGGTCACGCTTACCAAAATGACCGGGCACAGCGTTCCAAAGCCCCATCCCAACATGATGTAACGAGGAAGTAGTTTTTCTGAAGCCGACACAGCTGTCATATTTTTTCCTCTTGTTCGCGAGTTTGCTGCCCTGAATGTTGTCAACTATTCGTGTGGAAATGCAACCAGCCCCTGTATCCAGCTTGGTTAATCGAGTACCAAGCAGAGACAGTGCGCTCGCCGCGAATTCGCGACGGACATGTTGCCTAGCTGCTTATCCTGCCAACGTCTCATCAACTTCCGTATACATAGGTCTATTACACGTGTCGCGGCGACTGTAGCCAATTGTGCGCGAATCAAACTTACGAAATTTCATTGGTTACTACTCAAAGTCATGCGGGCTTTCATGTAGCTCAGAACGCGGCGCGATAGATAGCAAGAGCATCGTCATATTCGATTGTGCGGGGATTGTTGATCAGCAGTCGTTGTACGTTCATCGCATCCGTTGCAAGCATCGGCAAATCGCTTTCGCCAACGCCGGCGTTGCGTAGATTTTGTGCGTAAGGCATGGCGGCAACTAGTTTGCGGATTGCTGCAACAAATTCAATTGCAGCAGCGGATGCGGACATCGAACGCAACTCTGGCATTAGTTCTCGACCGAGTTCAGCATACATCGGCGCTGCCGCCACCAAATTAAATTCGAGTACCGGCCCCAGAACAAGCGAGTTCGACAGCCCATGGGGCAGATTAAAATGGCCGCCAAGCGGATACGCTAGCGCGTGCACTGCTGCAACCGGTGCATTGGCAAACGCCATACCGGCAAATAACGAACCGACAAGCATGGCCTCACGCGCATCTGCATTGTTGCCACTTTCAACAGCTGTCGACAAATTGGCGTATAGAAGCTTCAGCGCCTTAAGCGCGAGCGTGTCCGAAAGTGGATTCTTCTTTAATCGTGAAGTGAAAGCTTCTATCGAATGCACCATTGCGTCAACCCCGGTCATTGCGGTCATTGCTGGCGGCAGTCCGAGTGTCAGGAGACTATCCAGCAACGCGATGTCAGGGTATAGCAGCGAAGAGACCACCCCTTTTTTTTCATGGCTGGGTGTGGTCAAGATCGCGATTGGCGTCACTTCAGAACCCGTACCTGCAGTCGTGGGCACTTGGATAAGAGGGAAGCGCGGGCCTTTGGCCAAGCCGATTCCATAAATATCAGTAAGTGCTTGCGGCGTTCGCGCGAGCAACGCGACAAGTTTTGCGGTATCAAGCGAACTGCCCCCGCCAAAACCAACGACACCATCAATCCCGTTGGTTCGCGCGGAAAAAACAGCGCTCAGCACACTCGCCTCCGGCGGATCTGCGCGCACGTCGGAAAAGACGACGGTCATGACTCCGGCGGCGGAAAGTGCGGCCAGAATTTTTTCGACTACGCCCGCTTTAACAAGTCCAGCATCAGTCACAAGGAATAGTTTTTGGATGCCAAGGCCATGCGCCAATTCACCAAGGCGCAGCGCACCATTCTGTTCGCAAATGATTCTCTGTGTGGTCTCAAAATTGAATTGCGCCATGGTTTAGCTCACAAGGATTCAAGAAATTTGTTTTTGATTAAAACGTGGATCGATAGTAACGACGCTATTGATCAGGTTACCTGTCGACCATGCTGACACATCGGGTATGAAATTCGGGTTCGAATTAGACTTGCCCGCAGCAACCGAGGATTCGCTCTTGCAAACTCGACAAATCCGCTTTGGGCAGTACAACTTACAGCCAATCATTTTCGGTAAAGCGCTAATGACTTACTATGATCTGAAATACAACTAGGCATGTCATGTCAATGATGTAGTTTGCCCGCAGGATGGATAGGTGCCACTACTCATCCTAAAAGCATTGGCCGCGGCGACGTGGCCTTGGCGAGCGAGTTCTGAGATGTCCAAGTGGGTATTGACGGTACAATTTGAGCTCGAGCTAGGCATAGCCGCAAGCATATTGGACGTCGTCGTAAAGTCTGTGTCAGAGACGCCGCCTACCTCGGTGCAAGCTCTAAAGAGCAGTGCTCTCCCAATGTTCCCAATTTGCGGCAGCGGTTCTATGTGCTGAGGCCGACTGGAGCGCCGACGACGGGAGCGCGTTTTATCCACACGGTGAACAACTCGACAATCAATTGTCACAAAACTCGTACTCTGCGCAATTATCAAGTTAATCTTGTGCTCATGAAGTGATATTGTTCTCGCCCGATTTAACGGTTGGTCGCATGATCCAGCAAAAACAAACTTTTCCTCTCAAATGGATACCATGAGCATAATGCCGGAAGTGCGCATTGGCGTCGTTGTACCCAACGGTGATTTAGTCCACGAGAGAGAATTCTTGCGCTTGCGACCAGACGGCGTAAGTTTTCGCTTCGCCTCTTTTTCATACCCCGCAATGGGAAATGCAAATTTCTGCGGAAATCTGGGCGCGGAGATGTCTGCGCCAATTGCAGAGCTCAACGACTGGGGTGCAAAAGTAGTGCTCATCGGCTGCACTACCGCCTCAATGACCTGCGCTAGCCCTGAGTGGCAGGCTGAATTGGAGCGCATGGCGAAAGTCCGTGTTGTTACCGCTGCGGAAGCGTCCATTCAAGCAATCTCGGCGTTGGGAGCGCGATCCATCGCAGTCGCCACCCCTTACGGGGATGCCGGCAACCGAACAGTCACAACTTTTCTGCTCGGGAAAGGTTTTGCAGTGGCATCAATTAAGGGCCTTGGCCTGGATCGTTCCGTTGAAACTTGGCGAAAGGCCGCACCATGTTTGTCAATAGCAGAGATGCTTGGTTTCAGCCTTTCAGTTGATTCAGAAAACGCACAAGCAATCTACCTACCCTGTACCGGAGTCGGCTCACTTGAGGTTTTAGACGAATTGGAGAAAAGTACTCGCAAGCCCGCAATTAGTTCGGTTCAAGCAGGCTTTTGGGCCAGCCTTCGCCTTTTGGGCATTAACGGTCGTGCGAAAGGATTTGGCCGACTTATTGATGTCTGGGACTTCTAAATTTAAAACAACGCCAGTTGGCAAATCAGAAAGTCACTTCAATATATTTAATTGGTGTTAGCGCAAATGCTATGGCGCACGAAATACCCGGCCTGAGCCTATGCGCGCAAACTAAAGGATTTTGCAAATATCCGTAGTACGAACAGGCGAGTGGATTGGACAAACGTATCAGCGATCAAATTCTTTTTGCATCCGCAATATCGACAATTTGCAAGTATCTGACGGCCTACTATTTTCTCATTTCAAGAGGATATAAAAATGTTTACTAATTCGCTTCTTCGCCATGCTCAATACATTTTTGCAATGGCTACCGCCACAGCCGCATCAGCCGCTCCGGAATGCGCGACTGGTGGATTGAATCTGAAACCCGGTATTGAAGTAATCGAGGCAGTACGAGCGTATACAGGCACGGATGGACTATCCCATCTGGAAACGGTGGAAATCAAGGGCGTTACGAAACGCTTTTAC
>JANYFV010000439.1 GCA_025359635.1 Undibacterium sp.
GAAGCCGTGAATACGGGTCATGTGCCACAGGCCCGACTAGACAATATGGTGCTGCGTATCCTGCGCACAATGTTCGATAAAGGTGTCGTTGATCACCCGGTCGCTGAAGGCGGCGCGATCGACTTCCCCGCCCACGCACAAGTAAGCCAGAGCGCAGCAGAAGATGGCATGGTGCTACTCAAGAATGACGCGAAGATATTACCTTTGCGCCGTGATGTGAAAAAGATCGTCGTGATCGGCGCGCATGCGGATGTCGGCGTGCTTTCAGGCGGCGGTTCGTCACAGGTGTATCCGGTAGGCGGCAATGCGGTTAAGGGAATTGAACCGACCAACTGGCCAGGCCCGGTGGTGTTCTATCCATCGTCGCCACTACAAGCGATTAAGGCGCGAGTACCCAATACGCAAGTAGTCTACGACTCCGGCACCGACGCCATCCGCGCGGCACAGTTAGCGGCACAAGCCGACACCGTCATCGTATTCGCCAGCCAGTGGATAGGTGAAGCCAATGATGCGCTAACGCTAGCGCTGCCAGATGCGCAAGATGCCCTGATCGCAGCCGTCACCAAGGCCAATCCGCGCACCGTCGTCGTACTGGAAACCGGCGGCCCTGTCACGATGCCTTGGCTCAACCAGACTGCAGCCGTGCTCGAAGCATGGTACCCCGGCACCAGCGGCGGCGAAGCAATCGCGCGCGTATTGTTTGGTGAAGTCAATCCATCCGGACACTTGCCTGCCAGCTTTCCGGTCTCGGTGGCCGACTTGCCGCGCCCTGTGCTCGATGGCGATCCTGCCAAGCCCGAGCTACGCTTTGCTGTCGATTATCATGAAGGTGCGGCCGTCGGCTACAAATGGTACGATCTGAAAAAAATCAAGCCATTATTCCCTTTCGGCTATGGCCTGTCCTACACGCAGTTTGCCTATTCCGGCCTGGTCGCAGAACAAAAAAATGGTCAGTTACATGTGCGCGTCCGCGTGACCAATACCGGCAATGTCGCGGGCAAGGATGTACCGCAGCTGTATGTCGCTACCTCAAATAACAAATGGGAAGCACCTAAGCGTCTGGCCGGATGGGACAAACTAACGCTCAATCCTGGCCAAAGCAGCGAGGTTGCGCTAGTAGTCGAGCCACGCCTGTTGGGTGTGTTTGATGGCGCCAGCAAAACCTGGCGCATCGCTGCGGGCAAATACCAAATTAGCGTTGCCCATCACGCTGCCGATACCAACGATACCAGCGTGACCGTGCAACTCAGTTCGAGCACCTTGGATATCGCTGGCAAGAGCCTCAAATAAAACTGAGGCATGCAGTGTAAATCGGCAGCCAGACATCAAAAGATTAGCATTGCTATCGATTCAATCTATGAAGGTCATTTTGAGAGTGCGCAATGGGTGCGCTTACGCAATTTAAATGGTGATGAAAATCATCAAGGTCGTCACCTGCGTATTCATGTACGAAAAACATGGACAGTTTAGACTAGGGAAGCGCGAATTTATTCGATTTCGTCACCCTCGCGAAAGCGGGGATCCAGTTTTCAACCTGTTCGCGAAGCGACATAGCAGTCGTGCTCTGCACGAAGTAAATGAAAACTGGAGCCCCGACTAAAGCATTCGGGGATGACGAATAAATCCGCGCTTCCCTAGCAAATTTGGCGCGCTCTTCCGATCACAATCATTTTATGCCAAACCCAAACACGATGTCCGCCCATCCCAATACTCCAGTCGTCATTAGTCTCAAGGTCATTCCTGTTGCCGGCCGCGATAGCATGCTGCTCAATCTGAGTGGTGCACATGGACCATTTTTTACCCGTAATATCGTTATTCTTACGGATAATCTTGGTAATACCGGCGTCGGTGAGGTACCTGGCGGCGAAGCAATTCGTCAGACCATCGACGATGCGCGTGAACTGGTGGTGGGCAAACCTCTGGGTGACTACCAAGCTATTCTCAATACCATACGCCTGGCATTCAATAATCGTGATGCCGCTGGCCGCGGAACTCAAACCTTCGATTTGCGCATTACTATCCATGCAGTGACGGCGCTCGAATGCGCGCTGCTTGATTTACTTGGAAAATTTCTCAAGGTCCCTGTCGCCGCTTTGCTTGGCGAAGGGCAGCAGCGCGATGCAGTTCCTATGCTTGGCTATCTTTTTTATATCGGCGATAAAAACCGCACCGACCTGCCCTACGTGAGTGATCCCGCCGCCAGCGATAACTGGTTGCGCTTGCGTCATGAGAGCGCAATGACGCCGGAAGCGATTGTTCGTCTTGCCGAGGCAGCGTACCTGCGTTACGGTTTCAATGATTTCAAACTCAAGGGTGGTGTTTTGCGTGGCGAAGATGAAATCGAGGCCGTGACTGCGTTGGCAGAACGATTTCCACAAGCGCGCATTACCCTCGACCCCAATGGTGGCTGGTTGCTCAATGAGGCGATTCGCTTGTGTCGAGATCAGCACAAAGTATTGGCCTATGCTGAAGATCCTTGCGGTGAAGAAAATGGATTTTCTGGGCGTGAAATCATGGCCGAATTCAAACGTGCCACTGGTCTGCGGACGGCGACCAATATGATTGCGACAGACTGGCGTGAAATGGGACATGCGGTTCGCTTGCAATCAGTTGATATCCCATTGGCGGACCCGCATTTTTGGACCATGCAAGGTGCTGTTAAGGTTGCGCAGATGTGTGAGCAATGGGGGCTCACCTGGGGTTCACATTCGAATAATCATTTCGATATATCGCTCGCTATGTTTACCCATGTGGCTGCGGCGGCACCGGGCGACATCACGCCGATTGATACCCATTGGATCTGGCAAGACGGTCAGCAGCTCACAAAAGAACCGCTGCAAATCGTGAATGGCTTGGTGCAAGTTCCCAAAAAACCGGGACTTGGAATAGAACTTGATATGACAGAAATTGAGCGCGCGCATCAACTTTATCGAAGCATGGGACTCAATGCCCGCGACGATTCCGTTGCGATGCAATACCTGATTCCGGGTTGGAAATTTAATCGGAAAATGCCCTGTCTGGTGCGCGCCTAGGTTTAATCTAAAGTCAATCAGGTCCGATCTGATATCCGGATCGGAGGGCGCATTCGTGGTGCCGCATCTGATTGACGGCGTATCAGTGCAAAATCCATCACGATATGCTCAGGCTGCTCCGGTGTACCGTTACGCAGTGCGTTAATCTGTCGCACCAGAAATTGCAATGCTTCTTCTGCCATTTCTGCAATTGGCTGCCGCACCGTTGTCAGCTCTGGCCAGATCGTAGTAGCGAAAATAGTGTCATCGACCCCCGCCACCGTCAAATCACCTGGTACATCCAAGCCCAACCGATGCGCAATTGCTACCACCGCCGCTGCCATATCATCATTGCTGGCAAAAATTGCGGTCGGGCGCTCTGTCAGATTCAGCAAGGTTTCAGCGGCATCCAGCCCTGAACGATAGGTAAACATCCCTTGTACAATCAGCTCCGGGGAGTTTTGCACGCCTTTTTCAGCGATGGCAGCTTGATAACCAGCTAATCTGCGAGCGCTGGCCGTTTGGTTTGGATGTCCAATCACGAAACCAATCCGCTGATGTCCCAATGAAATAAGATGCGATGTCATGGCGTGCGCCGCCAGAAAATCATCAATACCAACGGAACTTAATCTTGGATCAGCCTGACCACAAGCGGTAGCCACAGTCGGTATACCTAAATCTGCAATCAGATCGATCAAGCCAACAGTATCGCCCAAAGGCGGTGCCAGAATGATGCCATCCACGCCATTCGCAATCAAGCGGTGTACCTGCTCGATTGCAGGTTCGCCGACCTCACATCTTTCAAACACCAGCCGTACATTATTCAGACTTGCTTGATTTAATAAGCCAACCAAAAACGCGGTCAGGTAGCCAGCATTTGGATCTGTATAGAGAAAGCCTACAGCGATAGGTCTGGAACCGGCAAGCCGGCGCGCCGCCTGATTGGGCGCATAGTTGAGTGCAGCGACTGCAGCCTGAACCGCATCGCGCGTATTTTTCTTTACTGTTGCTTTGCCATTGATGACACGCGATACCGTCATGGGAGAAACACCGGCCAGACTTGCCACATCAGCCATCGTCGGCAAGTTTTGAATTGCCTCGAACCCTTTACCCGGCTTTAACTTATTACTAGTCATTTATTTAGCAAACCTCGAATGAAAAAGTATCCAATTTTTTGCCTGAACGACAAAATTTCACTCTGGTATGTTACCACAGAGCCTATCGGCAAAGGCGACCGAAGTGCCTTTGCCGATAGGCTCTGTAGCTCATCGCGCCTTAAAACTTGGCACGCAATCCAACTGCGAAAGTACGGCCTGGCGCATACTGCGTGAAGGTCGCATTACTGAACTGGAAGTAAGTTCGCTGAGCCGATTTATTCAGGTTGACTACATCAAACGTCAAGGTAGGCCACCCCTCTTTACCCAGTATGGAATCTAATTCAATGCTGGACGATAAATCGAGTTGCTTGTAACTATCAACAAACAAGGCTGCCAGACCAATACCGTTTTGATTGGCCGATGACACCTGGCTACCCGCCGAATAAGAATGGGATAAACGCAGCATGTAGCCATTGTGCTGGTAATACGCCGTCAAGTTATTGGTTACTTTTGGCACACCCAGAGCAATAAAACCGGCAGTACCCTCGCCCGTTGCTTGTTGATGAGTCAAGGTCACGCTATCGCTAAGACCAAAGCCCTTGATAGGCAACAACTTATCCAAGGGTTGTACCCAGCCCAACTCCAGACCAGAAATTTTCAATATGCCCGCAGCATTTCTCGGACGCGTTAACACCACAGTCGCCGCATCCTGACCACCACGGGTATTTAACGCCGCCTGTTGTGTCGGCGACAGTGAGGCAAAAGTAACGCCATAGGCAGCCAGTGCGCTGAAAGGCGTAGTGACATTTTCATTGACCGTAAAACCATTGATCTTCTTGTCAAATACTGTCGCACTAAGATAACCTTCACGCCCGGTGTACCAGTCCAAGCCTAGATCGATGTTATCCGATATGTAGGGCTTGAGCGATGAATTACCGACAGTACCCACGTCCGCCGACGGTGAACTAAAGTTAATGCCAGGGCGAAGTGCGTTAGGGTCGGCGCGGGTCATGCTGCGTGAAACAGAAGCACGGGCAAGTACATCCTTACTCAGATTCATTACCGCACTTGCCGAAGGCAAAATATTGCTGTAACTGGTATCGAGATACGAGAAGCTATTCATGTTCGGATACTTACTGCCGTTCAAGGTCAACGTGGCATTACGTGGATCTGGTAAAGAAACAAAAGCGCCCACAGTCTGCTCTGTTTGCACATAGCGCACACCCGCGTTATAACGCAACAGGTAACCAAGAGGATTTAACTCCCCATTTATCTCCGTGTAAAAACCCTTGGTTTTTTCTTTGATATACCCGGCACTCGCTGATGTATTGGACGACCCTACGTCAGGAGCTGTTTCTTGAAATTGCGTATAGTTTGAATCTTTTTTAAATCGGTTCCAGTCAATTGTCACAAACCCGGACGGACCTGGCATCAAGTAGCTCACCAGAGCGGAACTAGGAATCAATGATCCCTGATAAGTGAGTGTGTCGGTGCGACCGGCAGTATAGCCAGTTCCAAATCCAGGATAAAGTGCGGCAGCACTGCCTGGCGCATTCGCACCATTACATGCAGGCCCACCGTTAGGGCCTAACAAGAACACACTTGGGTTATTGCCGCACACTGCGGCCTGCCATGCACCAGAATTGTCACGCGCCCGAATTCTTCTGGAGATATCGTCAAAAGCCACACCACCTTTAACATTAAAGGCCTTGTCGCCCCAAGTCAGGTTAGTTCTGAAACCCTTGGTTTCTGTATTGCGAAACTCTTCCTGTTGATTGACTCGCCCGCCAGCCCAACCAAAATTTGCCGGATTATTCAAGTCGACATTGGTAGCGATAGTGGGGATCCCACCCTGGTTTTCATAATTCACCGTAGTGCCGGAACCCAAAGCAGTAATCGGCAACACCGTTGGGGATTCACGGTGAAAACTACCCTTGGTCAGATTGGCCTGCGCATCAAGTGTGAATTTATTAGATAATTTCCATTCCATGCCTGGATTGACACCCCACAAAGTCACATCTTCAGTATATGGCCGATACTCGAGAAAATATTGCGCATTGGCGAAAGTGCCGCTGGTCACCACACAACCGCTCGTGCAGTCTTCGCGATCGACCTTCATGTTCAGCGGAATCATTGCACCATTACGCCCGACCCAGTTCATGTCGACACGTTGCAACTCATTTTTCTTTTTGCTATACATGGTGTCGACATACAACTTCAGGTCAGCAGTAGGGCGATATTCAAGACTAACAATCCCCGTGTATTTATCTTTAGTACCTGACTCATCCATGTTGCGACCCAAGCGCGGAATAATCGCGTTATCGATCTGGTCGATTGAAAGCCCAGGGTTATTCGCCAATAAAAACGCTTGATTAATTGCCGTACCCGCGACCAGCC
>JANYFV010000140.1 GCA_025359635.1 Undibacterium sp.
CAAAAGCCCCACCCTGAAATGCCGCAACAGCAGAATCTAGATCAGAAAACGCAGTCATGATGATCACTGGTAAACCGGGATACTTCGCCTTTACTGTTTGCAGCAATTCCAGTCCAGAAGCGCCATGCATACGAATATCCGACACCAATACTTGTGGCGTATCACTTTGCAATGCAGCCATTGCATCGCGCGCATTGGTGAAACTTCTTGTGGCCAGATTTTCGCGCGCCAGGGCTTTTTCTAATACCCAACGAATCGAATCGTCGTCATCCACTATCCAAATTGGTTTCATATTTTTCTTTATATTCCGTAGCGGTCTTAATTAAGGTATGACGACTGTGAAGATACTGTTCATATTGATTTTCTCTTCACATTCATTTTATGGAAGCGGGATCAAAATTCTGAAATCTGTACATTCTGGCCGACTCTCGCACTCGATCACACCCAAATGTTGTTCGATGAAAGTTTGCGCCAGCGTTAACCCCAATCCGCTACCGCCATCTCTCCCTGAAACAAGTGGGTAAAATATACGGTGCCGAATTTCAGCAGGAATACCCGGTCCGTTATCGACTATATGCAATTCTAATGCCAGCCTGTAACGAATCTTGGCGAGTGTGATCTGACGCACCACTCTGGTCTTAAAAACCAGTTCGGCATCTCCTCGTTTTATGCGCTCACTTAAAGCCTGGGCAGCGTTATGCGCGATGTTCAAAACGGTCTGTATCAATTGTTCTTTGTCGCCACGAAACTCTGGAATAGATAAGTCGTAGTCGCGCTTGATCATTAAGCCTTGCGGAAACTCTGCCACAATTAAGCTGCGCACTCGTTCGCAGACTTCATGGATATTCACATCTCCTACGATGTGTGGAAGTCGGTGCGGGGCGAGCAAGCGATCAACCAAGGTCTGCAAGCGATCGGCTTCTTTAATAATAACCTGAGTATATTCGCGCAACTCTTTCAACTGACGTTCTGGCAATTCCAACTCAAGCAATTGTGCTGCGCCACGAATTCCGCCTAGAGGATTTTTTATTTCATGGGCAAGATTGCGTATCAACTCCTTATTCGCCTTACTCTGATCGAGCATACGCTCTTCACGATCAAGTTTTAATTGCTGGACGTTTTCGCGCAATTCAATTAATACAGGAGTTTCCGGATTATCTAATGCAGTCACGATACTGTGAACATGGAGTGAATCTCTACCACTCCTTTCCAAGGTCAAATCCTGGCGTTTATCTGCGAATTGATGGGCTACTGCCTGATGAAACACGGACAAAAGTTCGTCACCATTGAGAAATAAATCTGTGAGCTTTTGATGCGTTAGCGACTTGAAAGAACTATCTAATAAATTTTCTGCCGCCGCGTTGGCGTACATAATGCAACCTTCGGCATCAAGAATGATTACCGCAGAGGTCAGCAAATCTAGTCCAGAAAAAGCAGTGAGTGGTGTTTTCAAAATAATGGATAAAAAAAAGGCCGCATACAGCGACCTTAGCATGCAAGCATCATGCCCGGTTTGAACTCATCAGATCCGTATTCATTTCAAATTACCAACTTCCCTATTTAGTGCTTCAATATTCTTTTCGGTGCGGGCAATGTCTTCTTTCATCAATTTGGTGCGCTCTTCATATTTCGCATAATTCTTTTCACCACCCTGACGCTCAGGTTCACCATTGTTATAATCTTTTTTTAAGTTAGCTAACTTCAGCTCTTCCGCTCTCAACTCATCAAGCAAAATCTGCTTACGATCAGCATCGCGCGCTTTCTGTGTAGAGTCGTCGACTTTGGGAAAACCGGACGGGCTTTTTTCAGCCTTTTTTGCCACTGTTGGGGCTGGAATGATATTAATGCCAGGCAACTCAACTTTTTTACATCCTTTGGTTGCACCGGTATTTTTATATTCTTTCTTGCCACTTTCGTCCACGCACAAAAATACGTCGGCTTGCGCGTACGCATAGCCGGTAAAAAGCGAGAACAGAAAGATACTGCTAAATAGTCGATTCATAATCAGGTTATCTTGACACTAACAGGCCTAGTGTATGCCATGAAACGCTTTAGCACAATTACAACGAGGAAATCATTACAATCAGAAACAAAAAAAGCGGGGTACGCCCCCGCTTTTTACCTTCATTACGACTATTCCTAGAGATTACAGTGAATAGTACATATCGAACTCAGCTGGGTGCGTAGTCATACGCATGCGCTGTACGTCTTGCATTTTCAATTCCAGATAGGCATCGATCATGCTATCGCTAAACACGCCGCCACGAGTCAAGAACTCACGGTCTTTGTTCAATGCATCCAAAGCTTCTTCCAAAGACGCGCACACTGTTGGGATCAAAGCATCTTCTTCTGGTGGCAAATGGTACAGATCTTTCGATGCTGCTTCGCCCGGATGAATTTTGTTCTGAACGCCATCCAGACCAGCCATCATCAATGCAGAGAAACACAGGTACGGGTTCGCCAGAGGATCTGGGAAGCGCGCTTCAACGCGGCGACCTTTAGGGTTCGCAACGTAAGGAATACGGATAGAGGCTGAACGGTTTTTAGCGGAGTACGCCAATTTAACCGGCGCTTCGTAGCCTGGAACCAAACGCTTGTAGGAGTTAGTACCTGGGTTAGTGATCGCATTCAATGCCTTGGCATGCTTGATGATACCGCCGATGTAGTACAGGGCGAAATCAGTCAAACCTGCATAGCCGTCGCCTGCGAACAGGTTTTTGCCATCTTTCCAGATTGATTGATGAACGTGCATACCAGAACCGTTGTC
>JANYFV010000158.1 GCA_025359635.1 Undibacterium sp.
GTAAATTGCAGGCACACAAACCAATACATCACAAGTCTGCGCATCCAAGCCAGCCTTGATTTCGGCAAGCAAATTAGTATTTGCAGCAAGGCTGCCATTCATCTTCCAGTTACCAGCTATCAGTGTGCGTCGCATAGCAATCTAAAATTTAATTAACTGTCTATTGTATCGTGCCAAGGATAGATGGGTCAAATTTGGGGTCGAATTTTGAACTAGTAACTGCGCATAAAAATTTCAAATAAACAACACCAAAGCCGACATCGGCATCAATTTAACTTCACACCATTGCTCAATTGTTCTATTTTTCAGAGAACTTCATAATTCGAAAAATTTGATTGTGCTCCAGCCGTTTAGCAACAAACAGATGAATAATTATTTCCAAAAGAAAATATTTTACCTGTTAATTTCCAACACTATTTTACCCACGTGTTGACTAGCCTCCATTAATACATGAGCCTGATCGGCACGCTCCAAAGGAAATACTTGGTGTATCACCGGTTTAATTTTTTTCGAGACATACAAGGGCCACACGTGAGATTTTAATTGGGCAGCAATGGCTGCCTTGAACTCTACTGATCGCGGCCTAAGAGTCGAGCCAGTGACAGTTAAGCGCCGTCGCAAAATTTGAGAAAAATCGACATCTGAATGCGCGCCACCAAGCAATGCAATGATGGCGAGACGCCCATCATCAGCCAAACAAGAAATTTCGAGTGGAATATAATTACCTGCAACCATATCTAAAATGACGTCAACGCCCTTACCGGCCGTCAGCTCTTTGATTACTTCTGCGAAATCCTCTGTTTTGTAATTAATGCCCCTCTCAGCTCCAAGCACCTCTATTGCGCGGCACTTTTCTGCACTCCCAGCCGTGGCAAATACACGATGTCCCAACGCGACAGCAATTTGAATCGCCGTGACCCCAATTCCTGAACTCCCACCCTGAACCAATAAGGCTTCGCCCGACGTCAATTTCGCCCGATCAAAAACATTACTCCAGACTGTGAAACAAGTTTCCGGCAAAGATGCAGCCTCGATTGCGGACAAACCTGCAGGTATTGGCAAACATTGCCTAATCGGCGCAATACAGTACTCCGCATAACCGCCGCCCTGAACCAAAGCGCAAACCATATCGCCAACACTGAAATCACTACCAGTAAAATCACCATTCACAATTTCGCCTGCCACTTCCAAACCAGGTATATCAGACGCCCCTGGTGGGACAGGGTAATGCCCCATACGCTGCAGCACATCTGGCCGATTAATACCCGCGGCATGCACCTTAATTAATATTTCACCCGCGCCCGGCCGAGGAATGTCTCTTTCGCAAATTTGCAATACTTCAGGCTTTCCATAGTGGGTAATTTCAATTGCACGCATGATTTACTCCTCAAAAAAATTTATTGCAAGTAATAAAAAAAGCCGATCGCATTTTCATACGATCGGCTTTTTAACTAAATAACAGAGAATGACGAATCATCCCTGCGCCAAATTACTGCTGTTGCGCTTCTTGTGCAGGAGCTTCTGATTCAGCGGCAGCTGCCTTCATTGATAACTTGAAGCGACCACGGTCATCTGTTTCCAAGACTTTCACTTTGACTTGCTGACCTTCTTTGAGGTAATCAGCAACTGCATTGACGCGCTCGTTAGCGATTTGGCTGATATGCAACAAACCGTCTTTACCTGGCATGATTTGCACGATAGCGCCGAAATCCAACAATTTCAAGACTGTACCGTCATAAACTTTACCGACTTCAACTTCAGCAGTCAGCTCTTGAATGCGACGTTTGGCTTCTTGACCTGCAGCAGCATCAACAGAAGCGATAGTCACTACACCTTCATCGCTAATATCAATTTGTGTACCAGTTTCTTCTGTCAGGGCACGAATTACCGCACCACCTTTACCGATGACATCGCGAATTTTTTCCGGATTGATCTTCACAGTGATCAAGCGTGGCGCAAAGTCAGACAATTCAGTTTTACCATGAGGAACAGCTTTTTGCATTTCAGCCAAAATATGCACACGTCCTTCTTTAGCTTGCGCCAAAGCGACTTGCATGATTTCTTTGGTAATGCCCTGGATTTTAATATCCATCTGCAAAGCTGTTATACCTTCAGCTGTACCGGCAACTTTAAAGTCCATATCACCTAAGTGATCTTCATCGCCCAAGATATCAGTCAATACGGCAAATTTATTGCCATCTTTAATCAAGCCCATAGCGATACCAGCAACGTGCGCCTTCATCGGCACACCAGCATCCATCAGAGCCAGGCAACCACCGCAAACCGACGCCATGGAAGACGAACCGTTGGACTCAGTAATTTCTGACACCAAACGTACCGAATAGCTGAAATCTTCCGGCGCTGGCAGAGCAGCTAATAATGCACGTTTCGCTAAACGGCCATGACCGATTTCGCGACGCTTAGGCGTACCAACGCGGCCAGTTTCACCAGTGGCAAACGGAGGCATATTGTAATGCAGCATGAAACGATCAGTGAACTCACCCATCAAAGCATCAATTTTTTGCTCATCGCGTGCAGTTCCAAGAGTAGCGATCACCAAAGCCTGTGTTTCACCACGAGTAAACAGCGCCGTTCCATGCGTACGCGGCAAAACGCCTGTGCGGATGGAAATTGGACGTACGGTGCGCGTATCACGGCCATCAATACGTGGCTCGCCATCAAGCACTTGCGAACGAACGATTTTGGCTTCCAGATCAAACATGATGTTGCTCACATCAGCAGAATTTGGCGCATCAACACCGCTAGCGGCAGATTGCTCAGCCAAAGCAGCAGAAATCGCAGCAGTAGCAGATTTCAATTGCTCAGTACGCGCTTGCTTTTCCTTGATTTGGTAAGCGGCACGCAACAAAGGCTCAGCAATTGCGGATACTTGAGCGATCAAGACTTCATTCTTTGGCGCCGGAGCCCACTGCACTTCTGGTTTGCCGCCGTCACGAACCAGATCGTGAATCGCATCGATGACCGCTTTCATCTGCTCGTGGCCATAAACGACCGCGCCCAGCATGATTTCTTCAGACAAAACTTTCGCTTCAGATTCCACCATCATCACTGCTTGCTCAGTACCTGCAACAACCAGATCCATATCTGAAACTTTTAACTGACTAGCAGTTGGATTCAATACGTACTGACCATCGATATAACCAACGCGCGCAGCGCCGATCGGGCCATTAAATGGAATACCAGAAACGCAAATTGCAGCAGAAGCACCAATCATGGCAGCGATATCAGGATCAATCTCAGGGTTCACCGACAACACATGAATAATTACCTGAACTTCATTCAAATAACCTTCTGGAAACAATGGACGAATCGGACGATCGATCAAACGCGATGTCAGCGTTTCTTTCTCGGATGGGCGACCTTCACGTTTGAAGAAGCCACCAGGAATGCGGCCAGCCGCATAAGTTTTTTCCATGTAATCAACTGTCAATGGAAAAAAATCTTGTCCAGGCTTAGCATCTTTTTTGGCAACAACTGTCGCCAATACAACCGTGTCTTCTATGGAGACCAGTACGGCTCCAGAAGCTTGACGAGCAATCTCGCCTGTTTCCAGAGTCACTTGATGTTGACCGTACTGGAATGTTTTCGTAACTTTATTAAACACAATATATCCTTTCGAATTTTCCAACAGATTTTCAGGCGCTGTCGTTCACCTCACCACAAGCAGCCAATCTGACCGCCCCATTACCATTTCATTTTTACATTACTGCCTACGTTTCACTACCACTACCTAAGACCAACAACTACAACAGATAAACAAAAAGCCTGCGACAGCTAAACTGAGGCAGGCTTCCCACTACAAATTTTTTGCTAACATCAGCAAGAATTACTTACGCAAACCGAGTTTTTCGATCAGTGAGCGATAGCGATTCAAGTCTTTACCCTTCAGGTAAGACAACAAGCTTTTACGACGGTTAACCATCATAATCAAACCACGACGTGAGTGGTGATCTTTAGCGTGTGCCTTGAAGTGACCATTCAGGTCATTGATGCGTGCTGTCAACAAAGACACTTGCACTTCAGGAGAACCTGTGTCATTCAGACCACGGGCATTGTCCGCAACGATAGCGGCTTTTGCAGTTTTAATAAGAGTCATAATTTTCCTTAACATGCGATAACAAGAGTAGAAAATACCGTTTCAACCC